>JAPLMO010000074.1 GCA_026386995.1 Planctomycetota bacterium
GAGGTTCACGTCGCCGATGAGCGTGTACCGCACAAGAACCGAGTTCGCGGCAACAGCCGTGGTGTCGCCGAACGGGATGCCGGAGTCGAACCACACGGCCGATTCGCCGTTAAAGGCGTAACCGATGCCGTTGGTGGTCGAACCGCCGGCCAGGAGCGCCGAGGTGATGCCAGGGCCGCCTCAGTCGCCGACCGCCGCGTTGTATGCGGAGACGATCTGCGCCCGCACGGTGTCAATGGGGCTTTCGCCGGTGTAGTTGATCGCCAACAGGCCGTCGTTCAGGTCCAGCGTGCCGGTCGGCGCAGCGCCGCCCTCGATGTTGAGGGCCGACGTGACGTTGGTCGACCGGACCGTCGCGCTGGTCGCCAGATTGCTGTCATCGCCGATGTAGATGTTGTTGACGTTCTTGATGGACGAGTTGACCGTCAACGTCGCGCCAGCGCCAACGCTCGTCTCGCTGGTCGTCGGATTGCTGCCCGTCATGCTCTGGATCGTCGCCGCGCCGTTATACACGTGGAAGCCGTTGGCCGTCACGTCGCCGGCTATGAGCGTGCCCGCGCCAGTCTTAATCATGCTGGTGGGGACGCCCGTCGGCTCAGTGAAGGAGGGCAGGGTAAGCCTGTCGTCGCTGTTGGTGACCTCGATGGCGACGTCGTCGCTGCTGCCGAAGGTGCGGGCCAGGATGAGGGCCGGCGTGCCGGTGATGCTTGCGCCGGGGCTGTCGCCCACGCCCGTGGCGGCGATGTTGCCGTTGAAGGTGACGCTGGTGGCCCCGCTGAGGGTCAGTTGGGTGCCGGCGCCGCTGAGCGACACGCCGCCCAAACTACCCGCGCCGGCGGGCAGGGATAGTGTGCTGGTACTCGTGGCGCCGATAGCCGTGTACTGCAGATCGATCGTTCCGCCTATTGAACCCGTGTAGCCGGAGGCAATTTCATACTTGGCCGCCAGATAACCGCCGACGTTGTTCATTTCGTCTGCAGTCAGTTTGTCGTTGAAGAGCAGCAACTCGGCAATATCGCCGCGCAGCGCCTGTCCGCCACTGGGACGATCGCCGACTGTCCAGTTCTGACCCTCGCCGTTGTGCCAATCCGCGCCCAAGTCGCCAAGGTTCGTGCCGTCAATCAACATCCGGAACAGATCGGTGTTGCTTTCAAGAACGAAGATGTGTGCCCCAGTTGTTGGCCACTGGTCCAAACTATAGCCATCTGAACGGCCACCCCTGAACGAACCCGGGTGAGATTCATTCCAGGTTTGGGCGACCCATCGTTCATCGTTATCGCGGTTGCCGAACAGGTTGTAGCGCCAATCAGGTCCTGACTCATCGGGGGCTGCCACGACAAACAAGGTGGCTGCGCTATTGGAGAATTGGGCACTCAGATCACCGAGATTCATATGCTGAGGGGCATCGGGGTTAGCATCGCCGGTACCCGGGTTGAACCGCAGCGCAGGCGTGCCGTTGATGTTGCTTGCCACGAAAGAGGGTCGCTGATCGTCGCTCGCCGTCGCATTATTGCCTACTCCCGACTTGTCGACCCACGTTGCGACCGGAGCGCCATTCGTCAACGTCGCGTTGTTGGAGCCGTCAATATTCGAGGCATCCAGCCAAATCATATTGGAAGATGGCATAGCGGTCTTGCTGATGGTAAGCGTGCCGCCCGTGAGCGTGACGGTACGGGCGACGCCAGGATCGATTAGATTTGCACCGCTGGCCAAGAACGCACTGCCGGCCCCCGCGGTCCAGGCGAATTGCGTCGAGGCGGAATCCTTCAAGGTGCTGGTAACAGCCAGTGTGTTGCCGCCAGTGGCGGCCACTGCGCCGGCGGATAGCGCCGCCGTGGCGACCGTGGCTCCGGAAACAACGTTGACCGTGCCGCCGGTGACGGTGAGAGCACCGCTGACCGAGCCAGCGAGGCTCGCCGTACCGCCGGTGGGAACGTTCAGCGCCGCGACCGTCCCGGCGTTCACGTTCAAACTGCCGGCATACACCGTCGCCGGGCCGATCGCAGTGCCCGCATGGGAGAGTGTCAGCGAACCATCGCCCAACTTATGCAGACCGCCGGCGCCCACGATGGGCGAGGCGAACTCAACGGCGTTGCCATTGGTATCGATCTTGGCAATCTGGCCGCCGGCGACGGTCGGGATCTGGCCGGAGAGGTCCGTATTCAACCCCGTCGCATATTTCAGGGTGCCGCCCTGGAAGGTGACATTGCCGATGCCCAGACTACCGGCGTTGCCGATCTGGAGCGTGCCGGCGTTCAGTAACGTGCCGCCCTTGTAATCGTTCGCCACGTTAAGCGCGAGGGTGCCGGCGCCCAGTTTGCTCAAACCGCCGTCGCCACTGAGGCCATTTTCCGTGTCGAAGGAAACGTCGTTGCCGTTGGTGTCGATCTTCGCCATCTGGCCGCCGGTGATCGGATTGATGCGGCCGGAGACGTCGGTGCTATGGTTGCGATATTGCAGGGTTCCGCCCTCGAAGATGATCTTGCCGGTGCCAAGACTGCCGGCCGTTCTGGTCCGGAGGATGCCGTCCTTGAGCGTCGTATCGCCGGTGTAGTCGTTCGTATTAAGTGTCAGCCTGCCGCCGCCGACCTTGATCAGCGAACCGCCGCCGCTGAGGTTACCGTAATACTCCGTGGTGGCGTTGTTCTGGCCGACCGACAGGGCCACGGCCGCGGGCACCAAGTCGGTATTCTCCAGGACCAGGTTCTTGTCGCCGGTCAGACCGCCGAAGGTGGCGTCGGTGAGGGCTGCGAAGTCGATCGAGCCACCTGCGCTGGCGTAGTTCAACGTGCTGTTTTGCAGGGCGAGCGAGTTTGACAGCGACAGTGCGCCGTCGGAGGAAATCGTCGTGTCGCCGAAATAAGTGTTCGCTGCGCCCAGCGTGAGTTTACCGGCGCCCAACTTGCTCAAACCGCCATCGCCGCTGATGCCCGTGCCGAAGGAGACGTCGTTGCTGTTGGTGTCGATCTTCGCCAACTGGCCGCCGGCAACGGCGTTAATGCGGCCGGAGACATCGATCGTGGACCCGGGGGCATTTTGCAGTGTCCCGCCCTTGAAGGTGACATTGCCGGTGCCCAGACTGTCGAGCGCGGCGATCTGCAGGGTGCCGGCGTTGAGTGACGTGCCGCCGGTGTAGGCGTTGCCGGTGTTCGAGAGCACCAGAGTGCCGCTGCCGGCCTTGGTTAGCGTCATGCCGTCGCCGCTGATCTGCCCGCTCACGGTGAGCGGTTTGTCGGTATCGTTGTTGATCTTCCACGGCTGGCTGGCGCCGAGGACCACGGGGGCGCTGATGGTATGTGCCCCCGACCCGGCCGCGACGGTCACTCCGTCGGAGCCGATGGTTAAGGAACCGGAGGCGCCTTGTGCAATGCTGACCGAGGCAGTCGAGCCAGCCTTGAACTCGAGGCTGTTGACATTGAAGTCGGCGTCCAGGGTCGTGTCCAGGGTCAACGTAATGTTGTCGAAGATC
This sequence comes from Planctomycetota bacterium, assembly GCA_026386995.1. The sequence goes on from JAPLMO010000074.1 coordinate 3,470, forward strand.
ACTTCGTATCCGGTGGTGGGCGGAGCGGCCATCGGAGGGCCCGCTGGAGTGCCGCTGAAGTTGGTGTCACTTGAGGCGTTCCAACTGAATGGAGAGGTGGTGTTTCCACCGATCCAGTACGCAGGGTTGGTGGCCAGGGCCACAAGTTGGAAGCCCATAAGCGTCAGGTGCGGGGCTGACTTGGTTCCGTCCGCGGCGAGTGTGAAATCGAACGTACCGCCCGCGGTGGGCTCCAAGTTTAAGAAGGCCACATAATTGACTCCCTCCGCCCACAAATCCCCGGTCCCTGGATTGTAACCGCCATTATCAACATACTGGCTTGACCCGTTAGAGGTCGCGTTGGTCGTTGCAAACGTGCCTGCGTTCCCGCTCTCGTTAGCGTAATAGCTGCCGATGTACAGGTTGTATTTCTTGTTGGGGTCGAGCCCATTGATTGCGTAGCCGCCTTCGGGAGTGGTGCTTCCTTGGTTAATGCCACAAACGAGCATCTGAAGTTTCTGGCCCCAATCCCAAGGGTCAGTGCCACGATTGCCAAAGTTGAAGCCCACGGTAGTGGTTACGCCAGTGGAGTCCAACAAGTTGGACCCAAAGCAAAGCTCCCCGTTGCCCGGCTCCAACGGCAACTGATTCCACGTCAGGCCGTCGCCGATGCTTCCGTCGATGCCATCCCACGTCCAGGGGCCATTGAGTTTGGCTGGGTCTTCCAAATGTGGGGTCTGGCCGTTAGGGGCGGGGACACCACCACCGGCGCCGGGGCCGCCGTGAGCCACGATGTTCACATTGATGATCTGGGCGTTAGCACCCGCCGCCGCGGCGAAAACAACCGCCAGGGCAAACATCGCGGCCAGACAAACACTCGAAATGTTTCGCGTCCTCATGGCTCAAACCCTTTCACAAAGATGGTTTTCCCGTGTTACCCGGGCATCCCGTGGTAACGTTACCGTGGGGGCGCAGTATAATCGCCCCGTGTGCGTTCACCGTCGTGTTCCGCTAAGCAGATGCGAGTGTAGAGGAGGCGTCTATCGCTGCTGAGGAGAAATGTGTTGACCGCCTGATTGTCATCAAGGCCCCTAAATCCAACTGCCCAGAACCGCCACCCCCTGTGGGTGTACGAAGGAGATCTGGCCTAACCGTACGGCACGGGGCAGTATACCCCACATTATGGGTGAAGGCAAATCGCGAAGGGATTTTTTCGGTGCTCCACCAGCGGCCCTTCTGCCCGACCTGCCCAGATTGCCCAGATTGCCCAGTGCTGCCTTCCGCGCAGCCACGCCGGCCGCCAAGCACCCCCCCGAGAAAACCTCCCAAGACCCCCCCCAGGACCTCCCGAAACGCCCCCTCACCCCCCCCTTTTCCGGCACCCGGGTTGCCGCAGGCTTGCTTTTGCCGCCGAAATCGGCTCCGCCGCTCCCGACCTGGCCGCCATCATTTCCGTCTGGCCGGGCCTGCCGGAAGCACTCAGGGCGGGCATCTTGGCGATGGTCAAGGCGGCCGACCAAGCGCGGCCGCGGGCGGGGGCGAGAGACACCCGGCAAAACCGACGCCTATAAGCGAGCCTTGGCCGTCTTGAGGCGTGGCGGTCGCTGGCCGAGGCCGCCAAGGCCGCCGGCGTGGGACGCGATACCTTGTGGGAGTGGCGAAAGAAGGATACAGATTTCGCGGCACGGGCCGAGCACGAGCGGTTAACCGGCACTTACGCCGTCAGCCCGCTTGTACCAACGCTTGCCCCAACTTCTGACAAGTCGAGAAAATCGCTGTCATTCGCTGGCAAGACGGCGGATAAGGCGGAACTGGCGGGCGAGAGAGGCGAACGCCGTAACCTCAATGCCAAGCAGCAGTTGTCACTTGCTGACAATAGCAGTCATGTTCAAAAGTGGTCGGGGCGAGTGGATTTGAACCACCGACCTCTTGGTCCCGAACCAAGCGCTCTAATCCAAGCTGAGCTACGCCCCGATTCTAAGAACATGAATTATAATCGTGTAGCCCCGGAAATCAATCTCATTTTGCATTGCGGCCGCTTTATAATTGGCGCGACCGCAGCAGCGGGATATGCTGTCCGATATGCTGTCCGGAGCACGACTTGCACGTGACAACCTTGACCTGAAGGAGAGGCCCTCATGATGCAATCGCCTGCCGTATCGCAGACGCCGTCTGCCCGGATCCGGATAATGGGTGTGGTTTCGGGGACGGCCGGCGGCCTCGCCTCGTTCGTGGTGTTCGGCACACTCGTTTTTGTCGTGCCACGATTCGAGGCGATCTTTGCCGACTTCAAGTGCAGCCTGCCCGTGTTGACGCAGGCGGTCATTACAGTGTCGCATCTTATGTCCTATGCCTGGCCGCTGGCGTCGGTTCTCATGTTCGGCGTTCCTGTCGCGGCGGTGCTCGTGTCGGTTTTCGCCCGGCTGCGAGGAGGTGTTGCGCTTGTAGCGTGGCTCGGACTCGGTTCCGCCATGCTCGTGATCTTGGCTCTTGCGGGTATCCTCGTTGCGTTGCTTCTGCCGATGATGTCGCTCATACAGGCGACCAGTGCGGCGCAGTGACTCGCGATGGAGTTGGGGGAGGCCGGCCCGCCGGCGATTTGGTTGACAGCCTTCTCCCTTGCCTTAGAATGGCCCCCGTTCAGGTAGGCCGAAAAGGGGCATGGCATGCGGCACGGCGGGCTGACATTCCTTATGATTCTCGGGGTCCTTTGCGGTTGCATGGCGCCGCCTGCGACTGTGCCGGTCCCGCGCGAGGAGGCCCAGCGCGACGAGCGCCTTGCGTCGGTGGTCCGTGGCACGGATGATGTGGGGCCCCGCACGCCTCCGGCGCCTGCGGCCGAGCCCACGGCGGTCAGGCCCGCCCCTGCGGTCCGCGTAGACGCGAAGGCCCGCACTGTTCGCATTCCCGCCCGTTTCACCGACGCCGGGGGCGTTGTGGAGTGGTTGTTTTCGGCCGGCCGGTCGCACCCGGCCACGTCGGTACTCGTGACGGACTGCTCGGTGCGGGAAGTGGCCGCAGGACTGGCGAAGATCGGCCTGGCGGGCGGTGTGCGGCCGCAGGCGGTCGGCGAGGACCGCGCCCGGCGGCCATCGGGCACGGCCGTGGCGATCGACGTCATCGTCAAGGACGCCGCCGGCAAAGAGTCGCGGATTGCGGCCGGGCGGTTCCTCTCGACCAGTTCCGGCGGGCCGCCCCTGGGGGAGGGGGCCTGGATTTATGTCGGCCCGCAGACGATCCGCGAAGGCGAATCGGAAATCGTCGTCACGGACCTTTCGGGGAGCCTGATTACGACGAACCTGCACGATTCCAGCGGCATGATCTACTGGTCGCCCGGCAACGGCAGCGATCCTGCGCCGCCGATCTCTGCGTACTACGCACTAGGCGTCGCGTTGCCCGGCGGAGGCGGGGCCTGCGAAGTGGAGATTCGGCCGGCCCAATAAAAATGCGGCAGCGACCGAGGGGTAGGAAGCCGCTGCCGCTTCTGAAAGGCGGCGCAAAGCCGCCAATCATTTCTCTGAGTTTCACACTACGAGCCCGATCCCCCACTTTTGTTGTCGGCGTCCCGCATGCACCGCGCCGGTTGCCGAACGCCCGGCACGTTAGAGAAGTGACCTGCTGCTTCCAAGGCTTCATTTATCAATCCGACGGCCGCCATTGTCAAGAATAAATTTGGAAATCTCGTACGGAGCCAGTCTTTGGGGGTGGCATGGTCACGCTGTGGCGTGACCGTACTGCGTCACTTACGGGGGGATGTGCGGAGAGGATGCCAGGGGGGCGAGTAGGGGGCGGGCGAAAATGCGTGACCCCGTATTTCGCTTGACCCAGGGGCCGTCGGGCGTCTGGCTACGGGCCTTGAGGGTGAGATAGGGGAAGGCCGGGATGCGGTCCGGCGGCGGTGTCGTATGCGGCGTGCCGAGGTAGAACATGTGCCAGGCTTGGCCGTCGAAGAAGGTGACGCCATAGGAGGCCGACGCGGAGTCCTCTGCGCCCGGCTGGCCCAAGTCCAGCACCGGTCCCTTCTTCGTCCAAGTGAGCAGGTCCGTGCTGGTGGCGAGGCAGGTCAGCCAACCCTTGGGGCCGGCGCCGTCGTAGTGCATGAAGTAGATGCCGCGATGCTCCCAGACCCACACGTCGCGCGCCCACCGTTCATCGCAGCGCCCCGGCCCGTCGCCGTAGCGCAGCACAATGCCGCGGTCCTGGGCGTCGAGCCGGAACGCGGCCGTCGGCCGTCCGTCGGGGTAGCGGCACACGTCCTGCGCCGGGACAACGCGACTCTCACCCCAGGCGACCGCGGCCGGCCACCGGTTGGCGCAGGTCCCACAGAAGGCATGAACTGACCCGAGATTGTCCGGGTTAAAAGGGTCCGTGCAAGCCCCCGGGCTCACTGCACCTGCCTTTTGACCGGCATCGCCCCCTGCGGAACCACGACAATCATTTCACCCTTGCGCGTTGCAAACTTCACGAATGCCCCGGAGAGGTCTTCCGCCTTGGCGCCGTTGCGATACAACGACATCGTCGCGCCGGGCCAGGGATTGCACAGGCGGCACTCGCCGCCGGCCTGCGACCGGACCTCCACGAACTCGATCTTGCCTTTCTGCATCGACGAACTGACCAGGAACGCCCCGCGGGCCGCCAACGTGAACTGGGCATCCCACTGCCTGGGCCAGGCCGCAAAGACCCGGAGGATGGAGTCCTTCCCCGGCGCCGACGGCGCGGTTTGCAGCAGGGCGGCATGCAAGGCATGGGCGGCGTTGCCCAGCCGCTGGCACTCCAGGCACCCTGGGCCTTCGCGCAACCCCAGCCGATTGCGCAGGACCCCCAGGCCCGATTCACCCACGCCCCAGGAATCGCAGGCTTCGTTGGTGGTCTTGATCTGTCCTGGGATCATGTACTTCACATAATCCGCCAGGCCCAGGTTGGCGGCCTCCACGGCCTGACGGCTCAGGACGTGCAGGCGGGTATCTGCGTTGACCGATTCCCGCGTGAGCGCATCCTGCAGCCGTTTCAACGATTGCACGTCCTCGCTGGCAACGGTAATCAGGTCATAATACGCGGCCGGTTCCGGCCCGTTGGGCAGCGGCGCCATATTTTCGTAAAACTCTTTCCAGGCCGAACGCAATTCGGCATCCACGCCCAGTATCTCCGAAGCCCGGATCGCGATCGGCGTCAGGGCACGCATGGCGCCGATCTCCTCCACCGTATCGCTTGAATCCCAACTCCCCTCCTGGTTGTTCACATGGTGGATGTGGTACTTGCCGTCCGGGCCCTTCGTCACGTTCGGAAAATTCCTGTAGAACTCGACCGTGCCTTTAATGATCGGATACCCGGTCGTGCGCAGCCACTGGGCATCGAGGCCGTACTCGTAACGCAGCCAATAAAGATAGGCGATCTTGGCGGTGCAGGAGAAGATGTGGGTGACGTGGCCGAAGGGGCCTTTGCCTTTGTCCGTGAAGGCATATCCGCCGCGCACCCATCGCTCGGTATGAGTTCCCCAGTTCCAGCGGCTGTTCAAGGTCTGCTTGTTCTGGGCGAACTGCATGAACTTCTCCGAACGTTGCGCCCATGGTTTTCGCATCAGGTACAACTCCCGCATTTCGGCGGCGACGTCGTCGGGCAGGTCCTCGAGGCCGTCGAACCAGGTCGTCTCCGGAATCCATATCCCCTGACTGCCCCACTGCTGGCGGGCGGCCCGCGCGTACGAATCGTAGTGGCGGGAGTAGGTCGAGAAGACCGGCTCCAGAAGTTCAGGGCGGTTGGCCGGCGTCAGACCGTTGTAGTAGCAGCCCTGGTTATGCCACCAGTACTGCGATCCCCACGCCCGCATGTCGCCGTTGGTAAACCAGATCATGCCGTTGAAATGAGGCATGTACGCCCCGCGCGACGCCGAGGCCATGATGTAAAGGAAGTACGTGTAATTCTGCTCGACGAAATCCGCCTGGCCGTCGTCGCTGTGAAGGCGGACGAACGCCTTGGACCAGAAGTCGCTCCACCACGCCTGGTTGTCGGCCAGCACGCCTTCCATGCCCTTGCCCTCCGCCGCGTCGAGTTCCTTGAGCGCCTTGGCCGCCACGTCCTCTTTGGGATCGGCGCTTGCGGCCGTGGACATGAGGATCGTGAACCTGCCTTTCCCTGGCGACGCCGACAATCGGACGGTCATTTCGTTGTAGTAGCCCGCCTTGCTCGTTCTCCCGACCACGCCGATGGCGACGGCCGAGGCGTTATAGAAACTCCCCTCGCGGAATTCCTGCGTCAGGATGATTCGCCCCTTGCGGATGTCCAGCCGGGAGGCGGCCGTGTGAGGGCCGCTCCGCACGACCGCAGCATGCCGGCTGGTCAGCGGCCAGTTCTTAGCGTCCATGTATTGCGTTGCATATCGCAACATGCGCAGGTCCACATGCACCGCCGACGGTTGCTCGCGCTGATCGTCGATCTCCACGGCCATCGCATCGCCCTGCTGCCACGCCATAACCCGCGCCGTCACGCCGTTGCCGCCGGCGGTCATCACGCCGTCATACACCGACAAGTGCTGCCGGAAGCCCGGGGCCGCGAACACGCCATCGCCCCAGTCCGCCATGCGGATGTCCACCATGCCGCATCCGCCCGCGTAATCCGAGCCGGCCGGCGGGAATGCACGCGTGTTACACCCTGCCGCGAAGACGTCCACCCGGTTGATCTGGAACTTCAGGGCATCAGGCGTCGTCCACACCAGGCTGCCCATCCGTCCATTGCCCACCGGCAGCCCTTCCTCGCTCCGGTCCACGGGCCTGGTGTAGGTCAGGTCCGCGCGCGAGACCAGGCCCTTGTAGTCCACGGTAAACAGACTTGCGGGCGTCTCTGCCGCCGAGGCGAGGTTCAGAGGGCCCATGGCGACCAGCAGCAGCGCGGCAGCCAGCAGCGGTTTCGTTGCTGCGTTAGGTTTCACGCGCATTCTCCCGTTTCTGTTTTCCTTACGACGGATGTCCATGGCCCGGCACCAAGCCGGCCGTGGCCTCCGAGGAATGCTCGCTATTATCGCGGCCTGGCGGCGGCTGCACAAGGATCCATAGCCGAACCAGCCCCAATCCCTTCTTTCGAGAGCCCGGGGAATTAGCGTACAATGACGCGGGCGGCGCAGAAAGGTGCCACGCCGGTCTTGTCCCTGGTTGCCTTTGGACCCCGGTGGGGCCCGGCCGTGCAAAGAGGGGAACCCGGGAAAATCCGAAAATGTTTTTCCTCCGTAAGTCCTTTATTTACAGGCACTTATCGTACCACCACCCCCCCCATTTGACTTTGCCGAAATCTGTGGTATATTGCTCTTGGAGTTGAGGGCCGTTTGCCGCTCGGGGACGCGGCCTGGAGCGTCGGAGACAAGTCCTGTGGCCGCATCACGGCGCGGTGCCAGGGTCGGCAGAGGTTTCCAGGTCCGTCTCGCCCCAGAGGGGGCGGAAAGAGAGGTTGTAATGTCTGCGAAACAAATGTTGTGGGTCGTGTCAGTTGTGGCGGTGGGAATGGTGTTCTGGGCGGGCTTGGCCCAGGCGGGGATCCTCAATGTTGATGGCTTATACGAACTCACCGGCACCACCTCTGAAAGCTACACGGGTGTCAACGTGGGCAATTCGGGGGCGGGCACGCTCAACATCAAGGACTCCGCCTCGCTGACCAGCTCCGGTAATTTCTACATCAACAACAACGGCCCTCTCAGCACGGTCAACCTCACTGGTGGAACGCTGACGTTCAATTATTCTGGCGGGGATGGTTTCTTTATCGGTTGGTGGGGTCGTGGTGTGATGAACATCTCCGGCGGTATTGCCAACCTGGCTCAGTTGAAATTCTACGATGGCGAACTCAACCTCTCCGGCAGCGGCACGTTAAATGTCACGGGCAATGATGTGATCATGGGGCAATGGGACCGCGCCGGCGAAAGCTTTGCAATTTCCGGCGGCACCGCCAACTTGAGAGGTGTCCAGTTGACCTGGGACATAAGCACACTCACGCTCACCGGCGGCACCCTCAACGTCGGCGCGGGTGGTATATACGGCAATGCCGGCAGCACGATCAATTTCAGCGGCGGCACCCTCAAGTTGAACGACAATGGTGCGATCGCTCTCGCCCTAGACTCCGATACGGTCGATTACTTGTACATCGATGGCTCGCCGATGGCGGCGGGCACGTGGGGGAAGACCGGTTCGGGCGCCGATCATTTCAACGACACGTACTTCGAGGGCACCGGCGTGCTGAACGTCAATCTTCCCGAGCCAGCCACGATGGCGTTGCTGGCTGTGGGCGGCGTCGCGACGCTTCTTCGCCGCAAACGCAAGTAATCGAAGACCCCATCTGTTAAGGGACCGCAACACGTAAAGCAGAAACGAGCGGCGTCCCACCGGGACGCCGCTTCTTTTTCGCCCTCGCGCCGCGCGTGCCTTGCCCTCTGCCTTTCTCTGCGTTCTCCGCGATCTCTGCGTTGAAGGCTGTGCCGTTTGCCGCCGTGCGCCCCTGCCAACGACCACGGTCGCCCAGACGACCGTGGCACCCACGAAGTCAATAGTCACAGGCTGCTACTACTACGCCACTTAGGGATTTGCGCGGTGGGTCAGGAGACCCACCGCGCACATACATAACCCGCCGCGCAAAGGTTGAATGGTTCTTTCTGCAGTTCTACTTAGGGTTCACTTCCTGGGTTTCCACAGATCAATCGGGCGGGCGGCGGTGGTGGCGAACGGCAGTTCCACCTTCCGGCCCGTCCGGGCGGATTCGTACGCGGCGAAAATCACTTCGAGCACCACGCGGGCGTCCTCGCCGGTGACCAGCGGCGCCTTGTCGTTTTGCACGCAATCCACGAAGTGGGCCATCTCGGCGTGGAAACCGTAATTCCACGCCTCTTCGTAAATGGTGAAACTCCAGCCCTTGGTCGATCCGGCCTTCTCGACGGCGTAATCATAGCCGCCGGCGCTGTAGGTCTCGATGGCGTTGCCGTGCAGCAAGTCGGCGTAGGCCACACCGCCCGAACCGTGGACTTCGGCGCGGTCATCCATGCCGCCCTGCTTGGTCCAACTTTCCTCCGCCATGGCGATTACGCCGTTGACGAACTCAATGATGAGAATGGCGTTGTCGTCGCCCCGGGTCTTGTCGCCGTGCACCTGCGTGCTCATTTGGGCATAGACCGACTTGATGGGCGGGCGGCCGAGCATCCAGCGGAAGAACTCGATGGCGTGGCAGCCCATGTCCATGGTCACGCCGCCGCCGGATCGCTCCACGTCCCAGAAATGCGCCGCGTGCGGGCCGTCATGTTTCTCGGACTGCTTGATGAGCGTGGGCTTGCCAAGCGCGCCGGAGTCGAGAAGTTGCTTGAGGCGAACGTACTTCGGCGCGAAGCACAGTTCCTCCGCATACATGAGTTTCACGCCGGCCTTGCGGCAGGCCGCAAGCATCCGGTCAGCCTCGGCCAGGTTCAGGCAGAACGGCTTCTCGATAACGACGTGCTTGCCCGCCGCCGCGGCATCCACCACGACCTGGCAATGGAGATGATTGGGGACGCCAACGACCACCATCCGGATCTCCGGCATCGCCAGCAAATCGCGGTAATCGGTGAACGCCCGCGGGATGCTGAAGCGCCTGGCAAATTGCTCCGCGTTGCCCGGCGTCGGGGATGCCACCGCAGCCATCGCCGCCTGCGGGCAATGCTGCAACGATTCGGCGTGAATGGTCGAAATGAACTGCGAGCCGATGAGGCCTACTGGGACGGGGGGTTTCATGGCTATGGCTCCTTTCACATTATTGAGGAACTCGCCCTGCGTCGGGCAGGTCTTATCGCCTTGCAGCATCCAGCAGATCGTCGACGGCTCGCTCGGTCGCGCGGTCCATAGGTTCCGGCACGTGCTTGCTGAGTATGTCGTCCTTCATGGCCTTGCAGCGAGCCGCCAGGTCCTGGCTGCCGTCGCCGGCCCAGGCTGCCCAGTAGCGGCGGTCGAACAACTGCGGGAACCACAACTCGCTGCGGAAATGCCGCACGGTGTGGTCAAGCCCGAGGAAACTGCCGGCACGTATCCCTTCCTCAATCACCTCGATGCCCAGGCGCTCGTCGTCGATTTCGACGCCACGCCACAGCCGCTCCAGGTAGCCGATGATCTCGTGCTGGAGCACCAGCATCGAGAGGCTGGCTCCCTGGTCGGCGCCGCAGATCCCCAGGTGCCCGAAGATGTCGGCGCCCGCCAGGACGCCGCAAGCCAGGGTTATTCCGGCTTCAACGCCGGCTTGGGCGTCGGGGAGTTTGCTGTCGGTCAAGCCCACGTTGATGTAGGCGGGTAACCCGTAGAAGCGGGCGAGTTCGGCCATTCCGACCGCCATCAGGGCTTGCTCGGGGCCGCCGAAAATGACCTGGGTGGTGCGCATGTCGAAGGCGTGAGGAATGCCGCCGTAGCAAACCGGGGTGCCGGGGCGGATGAGTTGCACGATGCAAAGCCCGGCGAGGATCTCCGCATTCTCCTGGGCCATCGTGCCCGCCAAGGTCGCAACCGCACTGGCGCCGGCCTGGGCCATCGGCCCGATCGGCACCGGCAGGTTCAACCGGCACGTCTCGAAAAGCAGGTCTATGCCGCCGTGTGGAAACCGTAACGGGCTGATCGGCTCCAGGAACGGATACGCCAGAGGGTACGCCGCCGCCTCTTCCTCGCTCCCCGACACGATAGTCATCAGTTCGATGATCAGTCGGGCCGACGCCCGATCGTGAAACCAGAACGTGATCGGCTTCGTAGTGTGCTTGAGCAACTCCGCCGCCACCCGGACGCAACGGTACTCGACCGGCAACTCGTGCGGGTCGGCCATGGCTCCGACCACGTTGATGCGAGGCAAAGCGTCGGCCAGGCGCGCGGCCTCGCGGACATCATTCAGCGTGGCGTACCTGCGACAGAGATTGTCATCGACCCAAAACGCCTGCCCGGCGGAGGAGTTGAAGTTGCGTTTTCCCACCCCGAACTCCGCCCGGCGCGAGCGGTCGCGCCCGTAGATCGTAAATCGCTTTCCCGCGGTCGCAAGGCACTGCTCGACCAACTTCTCGGGAATCCAGACGTGTTGGGTAGGAACGTCGACGCGGGCTCCAGCCTCGGCAAATCGTCGCAGCATCTCGGCATGCGGCACATGGACGCCCACACGCTCCAAGATCGACAGCGACGCGTCGTGCAGGCGCCGGATTTCGGATTCCGACAGTAGGCTGATTCTCATCAGGGCTGCCCTTATCTCACCCTGCCGTGGTATCGCCAACGATAGAAGCCGCCGGGAGGATCGACATTGCCGCTTTCCGCGGTACAATCCCGGCACGTCCCGACCGCCAAATGGTTGTAACACAGGGTGGCAGGGCTTTCAAGCGGCTAAGTAGAACCGCAGAAAGAATCATTCAACCTTTGCGCGGCGGGTCTCCGTACCCGCCGCGCAAAGGTGCGTAGTCGTGTATGGAGCGGTGGGTACGGAGACCCACCGCGCAAAGGCTCAATGAACGGAACGTTTTGCGGTTCTACTTAGTCCACGAAACACGTTGTGCGTGATTGACATCCGCGAGATCATTCGTTTCAATGGCGACTCGTTGCGGTACGTTCACGACCGTGTCTCTGCCGCGGCAATGGGAGGCGGCCGGCCGAATGTTTGGTTGATCTGCGCGCGACCGAAAGGAACAAGCATGTATCTCCATAAGGCGACAACCCCTTCTCGTATTCTGTCGTTCGTCGTTCTGTCGGTCGCCGCGACGTGGCCGGCGCTCGCACAGGATTCCGGGCTGGCCGAAGACACGCAAGCCACCGTGACGATCGATACCGGCGCCCGCTCCGTACCCTACAGCCGGATGATCTTCGGCGGCTTCATCGAGCACTTTGACGGACAGGTCTACGGCGGGCTGTTCGAACCGGGCTCGCCCCTGTCCGACGACCGGGGCTTCCGCAAGGATGTCATCGAAGCGATGAAAGAACTGAAGGTTTCCATCGTGCGCTGGCCGGGCGGATGCTTTGCCAGCGGCTATCACTGGAAGGACGGCGTCGGGCCCGGCCGCAAGCCGACCCCCGATCCGGTCTGGGGTGTTACTGATCCCAACACGTTCGGCACCGACGAGTTCGTCGAGTGGTGCCGGCTCATCGGCAGCGAGCCGTATATCTGCACGAATGCCGGTAACGGCACGCCAGAAGAGATGAAAGAATGGGTTGAGTACTGCAACCGTACCGAAGGCCGGTATGCCGAGATGCGCGCGGCCGGCCGCCACGAGAAGCCGCTGAACGTCCGGTACTGGAGCATCGGCAACGAGAACTGGGGCGGCCACGAAATCGGTGCGAAAACGCCCAAAGAGTGGGGGCCGCTCGTGCACAAGTCGGCTGACCTGATGCTGGCCGCCGACCCCAAACTCACACTGCTGGCCGCCGCGACGCCCGATCGGGGATGGACCCTGCCGCTGCTGAAAGCAGCCGGGGAACACCTCGATTATGTCTGCATACACCAGTACTGGTTGGGCTTTTGGGCGAAGAACCAGATGCCAGACTACCTTTCGTGTATCATGCTGTCGGAAGGCCCGCAGCAGACGATCACCCGCGTGATTGACGTCCTCAAGGAAGCCGGTTGCCGCGGCCGCGTCAAGATCGCGTTCGACGAGTGGAACCTTCGCGGCTGGCATCATCCGGGATTTCCGCGCAAACAGGTCGGCAACGACCCGGCCGCAGCCGCACTCATCGCCAAACGGGAAATCAATGCGATCGCCTCGCAGTACTCGATGGCCGACGCGCTGTTCTCCGCGTCGTTTCTCAACGCCTGCCTGCGGCACGCCGAGGACGTCGGCATGGCCAACATCGCTCCGATCGTGAACACCCGCGGCCCGCTTTACGTTCATCCCAAAGGGATCGTGAAACGCACGACCTTCCACACCCTGGCCATGTACGCCAACCAACTTGAGGCCCGCGTCGGCAAACTCGACCTGGAGGCCGGGAAACTCATGCAGGGCAGCCGGTCGGTTCCCATGATCGACGCCGTCGCCACGGTGGACGAGTCGGGCAAGGTCTGGGCGATCGCGCTGGTGAACCGCCATCCTTCGAAAAACGCGGCCTGCACCGTCAAGATGAAGGATACGTTGCTTGACGGCCGATATGAGGCGACGATCCTGGCAGGCGATTCACCCGATGCATTCAATGATGTTGAACACCCAAACCGCGTCGTGCCCGAGAGAACACGGCTTTCTTTCGAGAAAGGCGTCGTCAACCTGCCGCCTCACTCGCTCTCGATCGTCAGGGTGCCCTGGAAGTGATCCCTGACGGCGAACCTCAAACGCGCGGCCCAGGCAAGAATCCTTGGCCGCCGCGGCGGTTTCGCTGCGGTGTCCGGAGAGGCCCTTTTCTGATTACTGCCGTTTCGCACTCCGCCCCGGCGGGGCGACTGAACACCGTTCATGCGCCCCTCTGGGGCTGAAACTGGAAAAGGAAATACGGCTATCGGGGGCCTCGTCAAACAGAAAAAGCGAAAGAATAGTAACGGGTTAGTTACACGTGCCCCGTGAACGTAGGGGCGAGGCATGCCTCGCCCGCAGGCTTGTAGGACTTACTCCGGGCGAGAGGGTTACCTTGCAGGCAGGCCGTACTTGGCACCGCTTTACTTGGCGATCTTCCTGAAAAACCCGGCCACCTGCTTCTTGTCGGCCCGACCGCAGGCGACCGCAAGGGTGATGGCTTCCAGCCCCGCCTCATCGCCCTCCAGGACGACATCGTTGAGAGCCAGGAAGACGATGGCGGCAACGGCCCCGGCGCGTTTGTTGCCGTCGAGGAAGGGGTGGTTCTTCACCACGTGGAAGAGGTACGCCGCCGCCATTTCAAAGATGTCGCGATGCAAAAACTCGCCGCCGAAAGTCGCCCGGGGCTGGGCCAGGGCCGATTCCAGCAGCCCGACATCCCGTATACCCATCTCGCCGCCGTAGCGCTCAATCTGGTCCCGGTGGATGGCCGCAAGGTCATCGAGGTACAGCAGTTCGATGGGCATGTCTCACCGCGCCAGGCTCTTAAGGGCCCGCCCGAACTTGCGGTTGGCGTCTTTCAGGGCCTTCTTGAACTTCGCTTTCCGCTTGGCGTCGCGGACGGGGGAAAGCACCAGGGCCTTGCCGTCGGTGGCGATCTCAATGGGGGTGCTGGCCGTAATGCCGAGCAGTTCCATGATGGGCTTGTCGATCACCAGGGCGTAACTGTTGCCGTGCCGCGTCAGAGTCTTGATCATGGGAAGCCTCCTTCGTATCCACAAAGTATACACGGTGTAAGACCCTGCGTCAAGCCCCATGCCGTAGCCCGATGCCGTTGCCTTCATCATTCGCTATTCGTCATTCCTTGTTCGATATTCTCCGTGCCGTTGCCGTTGTATCCGCCCCAACGGGGCGGCGGAGTGTAGCCACGGGTGGAGCACCGGCCGCATAGCGGACGGTGCGCAACCCGTGGAAGTGGTTGTATATCAACATGTCCGCCCCGACGGGGCGGCGGAATCTCCTTCGCCCCGTTGGGGCGAAAAGAAGAAGAAAAAGAAGAGGAAGAAGAGCCCGCTTCTTTCCACGGGTTACGCAGCGGGTCCATGAGGGACCGCGCCGCTCCACCCGCCGTCAGGCCACGGCACGCCTGCCGTGCCAGGGTGGCTACACCCCGCCGCCCCGTTGGGGCGATTATGGTGTGCATCTCCAACCCGGCGCGGTAAACTCTTCGCCATGCAACTCGACCTCAACGTTCACCTCGCCGACGGCTACAAAAGCCCCTCGCAACGTGCGCGGCGGGTGACGGAGGGATGGTTTGCGGGCCAGATGTACTGCCCGGCGTGCCCGTCGCCGCGACTGGAACAGACGCGGGGCAGCAACCCCGTTGTGGATTTCCTGTGCCCCGACTGCGGGGCTGAGTTCCAGGTCAAGTCTAAGGCCGGGCCGTTGGGCGCTCGGCTTCGCGATGCCGCATATCAGCCGATGATGGAGCGTGTCGCGGTCAACCGCAGCCCGCATTTCGCGTTTCTCGGCTACGATTCGCGGCAGTGGCATGTGTGCGGGTTGCTGCTCGTGCCGGGCCACTTCATTACCCCCGACGTGATTGAGAAGTGCAAGCCGCTATCGGATTCGGCGAGACGAGCCGGTTGGATCGGCTGCAATATTCTTGCGGGGCGAATACCGCTTGACGGCCGGATTGCGGTTGTGGAACAAGGCGCTGTCTTGCCGCCACAGGCGGTGCGGCGCCAATGGTCGCGTTTTGCAGATATGAGCCTCGCACGGGTTGAACGGCGCGGCTGGATTGTGGACATCCTGCGCGTCGTACGATCTTTCGGCAACCGAATGTTCACGCTGCACGAGGTATATGCGTTTGAGGAATCGCTTACCGCTGCGCATCCCGAGAACCACCACGTGCGCGACAAGATTCGCCAGCAACTCCAGTACCTACGCAACCGCGGTGTCATCCGCTTCCTCGGTCGGGGGCAATATGTCGCCGAATAGGTAACCGTTGTCGCTCGCAAGCACGTCTCTTGACCAACTGACCCACGAAAGAAGCGTTTGAGCACGCCGAAGGCAGGTGGCCTCGCCCAAGGCGCTGATGCGGCCAAGCAGGCGGGCGACGGCCTCGCGGTGCTCGCTTGCCGGCGAGGGGCGGCGCACGCAACGGGCGGCGAGCAGCACAAGCGGGTGCGACAAAGTCGCAACCGCAAGCGCGCGGCGTGCCTCCGGTCCGTTGAGAGCCGCAATCCTGCGACCTTCTTGCGTCAGTGTCCATTCGCAACCGGCCGGCGCAAGCAGACCAAGCATTGCGGCCGCCTGGCGGTAGTATTGCACATGCCGCACCGTTACGCCGATGGATTGCGCGATGACCGAGGAATCGTTTGCGGACGAGGCGTAGGTTTCAAGAACGCGCAAGAGGCGTTCGGGCGAGTCGGCCTGCGGCACGCACACGAATCGAAGTCGGGCCATATCCAGGAACGAGGCCGCCATTTCGATTCCGTAGAACGAACGCCCCGTCTTTGCCGCCGCGATGCCGGTGGTGGCCGAGCCGGAAAACGGGTCCAGCACCAGGTCGTTCTCGTCGGTCGAGGCAGCGATGATTCGCTCCAGCAGGCCGAGAGGCTTTTGCGTCGGATGTTTGCCGAAAACCTTCTCCTCGCGCCGCGGGGCATCCATCCGCCAGACCGAGAGCATCTGCTTGCCCTCGTTGAGGCGCTTCATAAGGGCGTAGTTGAACTTGTGGCGGCACTTCTTGTCGCGGCCCGCCCAGATGATGGTCTCGGTGGCGTGCGTGAAGTACCGGCACGAGAGGTTCGGCGGCGGGTTCGTCTTGACCCACGTGATGTCATTCAGCAACTTATAGCCCAACCTCTGCATGGCGTAGCCGACCGAGTGGATGATATGGGCCGTGCCGCTCACCCATATCGAGCCGCTGGGCTTGAGGAGCCGCCGGCACTCGGCGAGCCATCGCAGCGTGAACTCGTGGTCGGCCTCGGCCCCATTAGACTCGTCCCACTTGCCCTTGAGAACGCTGACCATCTTGCCAGCGAGGCAGGTGATGCCGCCGTTGGAGAGAAAGTACGGCGGGTCGGCGAAGATGAGGTCGAACGTGGCCTCGGGCATGCGCGGCATGAGTTGGAGGCAATCGCCCTGGTAAAGGCGAAAGCGGCGGTCGTCCGATTCAAAGTAAGGCGGCGGCAAGGCCGCCTCGCTCGGTTGCAAGGCGTGTGACATTGCGGCTCCAGAGGCTGCGTCCGCCGCAGGCTAGATGTGCCGCGCGAAACGCTAAGAAACTGTTTCAGAACCGAGTGTCGCAGAACCGAGTGTCGCGCGGTGGGCAGTCTTGCCCACCGCGCATACAAACCAGTCTTTGCGCGGCGGGCAAGACTGCCCGCCGCGCGATTACGATGAAAGCCGGTTCTGAAACAGCCTCTAACCCCTTGATCTAAGATCACTTACGGGCGATTGTCAACGATCAAATTCCGCGAAAAATCGGATGGCGACAGGGGGAGGCCGTTGGCACGGCATGGGCGGCCACGTAGGGCCGCCCCTACGACAGCGCGATGAACGGATCACCCGTAGGGGCCGCCCTGCCACGGCACGCCGAACGGGAGCCCGTAGGGGCCGCCCCACGTGGCCGCCCTCCGTTTTGATGCCGCGTGCCAGGCTTTCCCGGCCCCGCCCCCAATGGCATTAGGTTAAGCCCGGTTGGGGTCAGGAGCCCTATCTGTAAGGCTCCTGACCCCTTCCCGGCGGGCCGAAAACAGGGTTTGCTTTGGCGAGAAGTCCTTATCCTAATGCCATTGGGCCCCGCCCCCGCATCCCGCGGCATGCCGCGGGTTTGTATTCCCGTTCCCGCCTCGCCGTTGGCCGTTTCTCGCCCAATCCTTCCTCAGCGTTTAACTGCGGTTTCAAGTTTCAGGTTTCAAGTTTCAAGTTTCAAAGCCAGCCCGCCAATCTTTAGGGCGGGGTTCAAAGTCAAAGGCAGTTCCGGTTCCCGACTCCCCGGCCGGCCCGCCAGGCCTAAGGGCGGGGTCCCGGTTCCCGCCGCTCCATCCCGCGGCAGTGCCGCAGGCTTGTTTTCGGTTTCCGGTTCCCGGCCCCCGGCCCCCGGTTCCCGGCTCCCTGTTCCCGCCGCTCCATCCCGCGGCCGTGCCGCGGGCTTGTTTTCGGTTCCCGAATCCCGAATCCCGACTCCCGGTTCCCGCCTCTCGAATCCCGAATCCCGAATCCCGACTCCCGCTGTTACCATTCAAAATCAGGGACACCTATGAGGCTTGTGAAAGATTTCACGAACGTAAGTGTTTTTGCAAAAGTGGCACTTACGTCAAATGGGACCCCTCAAAAACCGACTCAGAAGGCTCAAAACACTATCAAGTTCCGATCAAAAACAGTAAAAAGTGATCAAAAAGGATCAAGTTTTGTCTTACCCATCTTAACATTTTGACGCGCCACCCCCTCTGGCGCTAGCGCCAAGGCCGTTTTTGCCTTTTCGGACCCCCCAAAAGGGGGTGCGCCGCTCTAATAATTGACGTAAGTGTTTCTGCAAAAACGCGACTTACGTTCGC
>JAPLMO010000402.1 GCA_026386995.1 Planctomycetota bacterium
GGACCTTCTTATCGAACAGGGCGCTGGCCTCTTCCATGGGGCCGAGGATGTGCTCGTAGCCGCGCGTCCAGGAGATGTTGCCCGTCCAACTTCCGCCTTCCATGTGGAAGCGGTGGTCTTCTTTCTTGAGTTTAGCGATGAGGTCTTCCATGGCGTCGGGCCCGTCGCCGTCGCGGAAACGGTCCCAGATGCGCTTCTGCATGATCGGCTGGACGGGCGTGAAATCTTTCTCTGCGACGCCGAGGCTTTCCAGGTATTCCAGGTACTCGCTGACGTTGACGGCCGGGTGTGCGCTGCCCGAGGTCTCGGCGGTGACCTGTAGGAACTTCGGCGGGAACTCGTTCATCATGACGCCGCCGTTCTCGCCGTCGGCGATCTGCGTGACAATCTGCGGCACGGAGCGGCCGGCCAGGGTGACGTACCCCTGGCCCCTGGCCTCGTAGGCGGGCTGCATCTGGGCGACCAGTTTGGTATCGCTCCCCTGGGTCTTGATGATGGCGATGATGCTCGCCGTTTCGCCGCGCGAGTTCTTTATGACCAGCCTGTGCGGCAGGTGGCGCATCTGGATACCGTGGCCGTTGGCCGCCTGTTCCACCGTGTGTTCCTGCACGAGGACCCAGCGGTAGCCGCAGTCCTTCAGGATCCGCACGAACTCGTAGGCGACGTCCGGATGGTTCGGCAGTGCCATCTCCGAGGGAGAGAAGCCGCGCACGCGGCCCAGGGCCTCCAGGCCGAAGATGGCGGCGAAGTGGTGCTGCCACGCGCGCACGTGCAGCCGGTAGTCGGCCATGGGCGTCGATGGGGCGACGGCGTGGCCCCACGGGGCCCCGAGCCACTCGGCGTGCCGCCGGTAAACCGGGTCGCACGTGATCATCTTCAGGGCGTCAAACACGTCGTCCAGGCCCATCGCCCGCAGGCCGTGCAGGAGCGTGCCGGAATACTCGAGCATGACTCGCGGGCTCTTGCCTTCGCGGACCAGTTGCGGGATGAGTTCGCCCATGCGCTTGTAGCACCAGAGGAAGACCGTGGCGTTGTGGTTGTCGCCGACGCCCGGATTGTCCATCATGGCCTTCAGGTTGCTGATGATGGCGGCGGTGCGGAGGTCCGACCCGCCGGCGGGGATGAGTGGCTGGTGCATGTGCAGGGCGATCGCAAAGCCGCTCTTGATGTCGTCGAAATCGACGTCGCTCTGCGGCAGATAGACGGGACCGGTCCGGGCCATGGCCTCGGCCACGGCGGCCTCGGCTCCGCAGATGTTCGGAAGTCCGGCAACGTCTTCGGGTAAAGCGGTCCTCGTCATGCGATTCCTCTCGTAACGATTCTCGCAGCATTCTCCGGACTCGCCTGATTATAGTCCCCGCTCGGGGGCGAGGGAATCCCCGGAAGAAAATAAGTCTTGGAGGCAGGGGTCCTGAGGCACGCATAATTAGTGTAGGCCGGGGCGTGTTCTGCACCTCCAGGCGCGGGTGGGTGCCTGGGCGGCATCACACTGTGCCCCGGCCTACGGTAACCGCAAGCCGGCGATTCGGTTCAAACCAACTCCTGATAGACGCCTTCGGTCTGGGCGGCGATGGTGTCCCAATTGAACGAGAAGGCGGCCTTGACGCGTCCGCGTTCGCCCATCCACTTGGCGTGGGCGAAATTATGGAAGACCTCGTTGATGCCCCAGCAGATCGAGTTCGGATTGTCGTAGACCAGGAGGCCGTCGACGCCGTGGGTGACGATGTCGCGCATGCCGCCGTTTCGGGTGGCGACAACCGGCTTACCGGCGGCCCATGACTCCAGTACGACGATGCCGAAGGGCTCATTGCGGCTGGGAATGCAGACCACGTCGGCCGACTTGTAGAGGTTGATGAGGTCGCCGTCGCAGTCCATAGCGCCGAGGAATCGTGTCGCGTGGGCGACGCCGAGTTGGCGGGCCCGGTGTTCCAGGGGCCACCGCATATCGCCGTCGCCGATGAAGACGACCTTGGCGTCGCGGCGGTTGTGGAGGACGGCCGGGACGCTCTCCAGGAGGATGTCGGGGCCTTTCTGGGTGCTCATGCGGCCGACGAAGAGTACCATCGGGTCCATCGGCCCGATGCCGTAGGTTTTCCGGCAGACGGCCGGGTCGATGAAGCCGTCGTACCGAAGGCAGTTGATGCCGTTATAGATGGTCCGCAGTTTCCAGTCGGGCACGTGGTAGAGCCGCTTCACTTCGTCGGCCAGCGCCCCGGAGACGGTGATGACGCGGTCGGCGACGTAAACGCCCTCGGCCTCGACGCCGCGGATGCGCTGCGACTGGCCGTTGTGGAGCACGTTGCCGCAACGGCCGTACTCGGTGGAGTGGGTCGTCAGGACGGTCCGGTTGCCCCGGTCGTTCTTGCACTGCACGATCCCCTTGGCGCAGAGCCAGTCGTGCCCGTGGACGACGTCGAACCGCGCGCCATGGTGCGCCTCGGCCTGGCCGAGGAAGTACACGAAACTGTTGCCCATGTTGTTCATCTCGGTGATGAAGTCCGGGTGGATCTGGATGGGGCAACGATGGTAGTGGACGTCGTCGATCAGTGCGTAAGTAGACTGCCCCTCGCCGATGCGGGCGAAGACGTGGACCTCGTGGCCGCGGCGCTGAAGTGCGGCCGCCAGTTCGGTTACGTGGCGCGCCAGGCCTCCCACGGCCACCGAGTGAAGGCTCTCCCAGGCAAAGAAAGCGATACGCATTCTTGTCCCCACGTGCCGCGCGGCACCTAACGGTGTTGGCCGGGTGCCACGGCTGCGCTGTTTGCAGCCGTGCTCTGCGTCGAACGACGGCACGGTTGCTGAACGGCGCAACCGTGGCACCCCGCATTCTTGTCCCACGCGCGCCTATGCGTTCCACCAGGCGAGGTCGACCTGGGGGAACACCGTGTCGTGGATGTCGGCGTCCTCGACCTCGAACTTTTCGATCTCGCTAAGTTTTCCGAGATAATCGGAGTCGGA
>JAPLMO010000473.1 GCA_026386995.1 Planctomycetota bacterium
ACCGCCCGCATCGGCGACCCGACCGGGACGAATCATACGCGGCCGGTCCTTTCGGAGGAGCAGATAAGAACCAACGCGCTGACGTACTTCGAGCAGGCCGGCAAGGTCCTCGATACCGGCGCCGGCAAGCTGGAACTCCGGTACAACAGCGAGTGGCTGGCCAAGCTTACGTTCGCCGACGTGTTGCGGCTGGCCGCCCGTATGACCGTCGCGCGGATGCTGGAGCGCGACACTTTTGAGAAGCGGTATAAGGCCGGCGACCCGATCGGCGTCCACGAGTTCCTCTATCCGCTCATGCAGGCCCACGACTCGGTGGTCATCCAGGCCGACGTGGAACTGGGCGGCACGGACCAGACGTTCAACTGCCTCGCCGGGCGGGAACTGATGCGCGACGCCGGCCAGGAGCCGCAGATCGTCCTGACGATGCCCCTCTTGGTGGGCCTCGACGGCGCCGAGAAAATGTCGAAGTCCAAGGGCAACTACGTCGCCGTCACCGACACGCCCAAGGAGATGTTCGGGAAACTGATGAGCATCCCGGACACGCTGATGGAGAACTACTTCACCCTGCTGACCGGCGTGCCGCCGGCCGAGGTCCGCGAAATCCTGCGCACCGGCCACCCGCGGGAGGTCAAGGAGCGGCTGGGCATGGCCATCGTTGCCCGGTACTACGGCGACGCGGCCGCCAGAGGCGCCGCCGACGAGTTCCGCCGCGTGTTCTCAGAGAAACAGAAGCCTGTGGACATCCCGAAGAAGTATATCCCCGTTCAGGGCGAGCAGCAGGCCGTGGGACTTGCCTCGACTATCGTGGCCTGCGGATATGCCTCCAGCACGAGCCAGGCCCGGCGGCTCATCGAGCAGGGCGCTGTGGTCTGGGGCGAGCAGAAGATCACCGACCCCAAGGCCTCGGTTGCCCTCTCCACTGCGGGAACGCTAGTGCGGGTGGGCAAACGCAACTGGGCCGAAGTCTACCCCGAGATCAGACCCGAAAAATAGTGGAGGTCATCTGCGCAATCTACAAGTCCGCCCAGACCGGCAAGCCCGTGGCGTTGCCGCTGAAACGCTTTAAGCCCAAGGGCTGAGCCTTGCCCGAACCATTCACCGCGGAGACCGCTGAGAACGCTGAAAAAAGCATCTTTTTTTAAATCTAAATCAGTTCTTTCTCAGCGTCCTCTGCGTTCTCCGCGGTTAAACAAACGTCGCCAGTCACGAACTTGCAGAGGGTAAAATGCCGCTACCGAAAGTTGTTGTCGTGGGCCGTCCGAACGTCGGCAAGTCGAGCCTTTTCAATACGCTCGCGCGACGGCGTGTCTCCATCGTCGAGCCGACCGCCGGCGTCACGCGAGACCGCGTCAGCGTCCTCATCGAGTACCAGAACCGCTGGTTCGAACTCATGGACACCGGCGGCATGGACTTCAAGACCGGCCAGGAACTGGCGGCCGACGTCCAGAGGCAGATCGAGTACGCCCTCAAGGAGGCATCGGTCGTCCTCTTTGTCGTGGACGTGGTCGACGGCCGCACGCCGCTCGACGACGAGGTGGCCGCGCGTCTGCGGCGGGTCAAGGCCCCGATCATCGTGGCCGCCAACAAGGCCGACACCGATCGCCGCGACGCCGGGGCCGCCGAGTTCCACGCGTTCGGCTTCGAGCCGGTCATCCCCACGAGCGCCAAGCACGCGCGCGGGCGGCACGAACTGCTGGCGGCCATCCTCCAGCGCCTGCCCGAGGAGGCCGCCGAGCCGCCCGCCGACGTCGCCATGAAAATCGCCGTCGTCGGCAAGCGGAACTCCGGTAAGAGCAGTTTCATCAACGCCCTGGCGGGGTCCGAACGCGTCATCGTCAGCGAGGTCCCCGGCACGACGCGCGACGCCATCGACATCCGCTTCGAGAAGGACGGCCTGACCTACATCGCCATCGACACGGCCGGCATCCGCAAGCGAAAGAGCGTCGCCAACGACATCGAGTTCTACAGCCTCACGCGGGCGATGGACTCGATCTACCGGGCCGACGTCGTGCTCTTCCTTATCGACGCGCCTACGCCCGTCAGCCAGGTCGATAAGCACCTGGGGGCCGCCATCCAGGAGGCGATGAAACCGGTCGTGGTGGTCGTCTCGAAGTGGGACCTCGCCAAGGGCCGCGCCACGCCCGAGGCGTTCTCGGGCTACATCGACAAGGTGCTGCCGGGCCTCTCGTACGCGCCCGTGTCGCTCGTGTCGGCCAAGGACGAAGAGAACATCCTGGGAACGATTGATTTGGCCCGGAACCTCTTCAAGCAGGCATCGACCCGCGTATCGACCGGCGCCCTGAACCGCGTCATCGGGCACGCGATCCGGCTGCGCCAGCCCCCCTCGCCCATGGCAAAGTTGCCGAAGATATACTTCGCCACGCAGGTGGCCGCGAACCCGCCCACGATCGTGCTCTTCGTCAACGACCCGGACCTCTTCGGCGAAGACTACCGCCGGTTCATCGAGCACCGCCTGCGCGAGGAACTGCCCTTCACCGAGGTGCCGATCAGGCTGATCCTGCGTGCGCATGTCGAGGACGAAAAGAAGAACCTGCCGAAGAAGAACGTGCGCAAGGGCCGGCGGTCTTGACTGCCGCAATGCCCCATGTTAAGTTTCCTGTATTAGATTCGTTTCGAGGTGTCGGGATTGGTGATGCAACGGCGGCCAAGAGAGGAGCGGCGTCTTGGATATTGCGGCAGCCATACAGGAAGCCCTTGAACACCGTGACGCTCCTCCGCCAAACGAGTCCAACACGTGCGAATGGGTGATTCTGCCCCTCCTGTACGCCATTGGATACGGCAAGCGCGAAGTGGTCTCGCGCGATGCCGACATCGCGGGCAAGTTTCCCGACTACACGTTGCTGCCCGCTGCACCGCAGCACTCCTTCTTCCTTGAAGCCAAGGCGTGGCAGGTTGACCTCGAAGACCAACACGCCAACCAAGCCTTGAACTACGCGAACCAGAACGGCAAGCGATGGGTTGTGCTGACGAACGGCCGCCGATGGCGGCTCTATGACAACGACATTCGCGGCTGTGCCTCGGACAAGATGGTCGCCGAAATGAACCTCGAACAGAGCGAGCAAGCCGCCCTGTTCCTGGAGGCCATTGGCAGGGCGTCCGTCTGTGCGGGGCGGCTGCCCCGTTTCGCCGAAGAAGAAACGGCAAGACGAAAGCGCGCCCAAGAGGAGGAGCAGCAGAGGCAGCAACTGGAGGCCCGCACGCATCGTCTTTCCGAAGTCCTGCAAGAGGAGTTGGTCGACCAGTCAAGTCCGCTGCTAGCCGCCATGCTCGCCAACCTGCAAACCCGTGAGGGCCTGGGCGACCTCACGGCCAATGATCTCGTTGCCCATTTCAGCGGGGCTCCGCCAGTGACGCAAACTCCGGCTGCGCCACCCGTCAAGACCGACACGGCCCGTTCCGACAAGGTCTTGGTCATCCCCGCTCGCATCGCCTGGGACCAATACACGAGATTCTCCGCGTATGTGTGCCAAGCCAACCGCTCTTTCCGGCCGACAACACACCTGGCGTTCTACGTGCGCGGCATCATTGAGACGGCCGTTCCGCAAATACTCGACGTGGTGGAGTCCGTTGAATTGTCGGACAAAGGAATCGCGGCTTGCCGGGGCATTTCTGAGACGGCGACACAGCGCCTGCGGGACCTTCTTCGCACAATGCAGCGAATCGGCTGCCCCAGTCAGTTGGGCCAAACACGCAAAGTAGTGTTCCTGACGCCTCCGGATTCGCCCAAGACCATTCGACTGCCGCAGCCCATTAAAAACGATAAGGTCACCAAGAAGGGCCGCCCGTGGGCCTTTGTGGTAGGTCAGGGTTACGTCAGCATGGCACGGCTTCTGGCCGGTCCAAAGACGACCTCAGAACTCACTAAGCGTTAGCCTGCGCTTCGGCCACACGACCTCCGTTCGAGGCCAAGTTCTTTGCGCACGGTCTCGTACGGAACCCGTTCGCCGACCTCCGCCATGGCCTTCCGGGCGGCCGCAACGTCTATGCGATCTTCTCTTGCCGCGCGAGAACGCTTCCGTGCAGCCGCCCCCGCCGCACGCCCCGTTTTCACTTTGAACTTTGAACCTTTCACTTTGAACTTCCTTTGAGTTTTCCCATCGGCCTCAGGTTCGCCCGCCCCTTCCCCCACACGTGATTCGCCTCCTCGACGCAGAAAATGTAGTTGGCCGGCGTCACGTCGGCCCGCACGCTGGCGGGGTCCAGCCGCGGAAGCCTTCGCGCCCCTCCGCCACGGCTGGACAAGCCAGCCGTGCCACATGCTGTGGCTCAGTAAACGTCAAACAACAGCGCGTCTTGCCCCCGAGAACCACGGTTGCCCGAATCTGTTTCTCACCGATCACTGGAGCCGCCACGTCAAGTCCGCCCTGCTCCACGTCATCTCCCTGGCGAGGCTCGCCTGTGTCCACACCTAGGCGTGGGCCGCCGGAAGCCTTGACACGCGCGTCGGCTAGGAAGTTGTCGCAGATAACACCCGCTGACACCCGTCACCCTTTTGCACAGCCTAACGAACGGCAAACGCAATTTCGGTGAACTACTACGGCATCTTACGTTTTCCAAAGGGCGCAGGGGGAGGGGCAAGGTGCCGCTACGGGGCGGGTTTCCCGTCGTCGAGCCGCACGGGTTCCAGCAACCAGGTGATGGTGTTCAGTTCCGGATTGAGACCGGCCAGGGGACCCGGGACGCGGTCCTGGCGATTCAGCCCGTGGATGTCCGTATCCACGGAGATGGCCTTGCCGTAGCGGTCCTCGATGGTCTGCCCGACAGTGGGCAACACCCCTACCAGGGCGGCGTCGACACGGGGGCCACGCAGGCCGAGCGGCGCCTTGCCCACGGCGAAGGTGAACGTGACGCCCAACGGGGTCTCCTCGCGGCGGAAGTCCGTCTTGAGGGGGTCCACGACGCTGTGGGCATCGCCGAAGGTGCTCCTGCCGGCGCCTTCCAGGAAGAGGTTGCCATCCGAGGCGTACCCGGGAGCCTCCTTCACCTTCTCCAGCCCCCGCCGGATGAAGATG
The DNA here is from genome assembly GCA_026386995.1 of Planctomycetota bacterium. The sequence goes on from JAPLMO010000473.1 coordinate 5,034, forward strand.
TTGTTGTACCACTTGTCATCCTGCGGGACGCCGACCTTGCGGTCGACGGTCGTCCGCGTGTGCGGCCGGTAGTACTGCGACCGCCGCCGGGTGTCCGAGACCATCTCAAACGCGCAGTCGGCGAAGAGGTTGTGGGCGAAGACGGTCCCCTCGGAGTTGCTGCGGACCCCCTGGCCGAACACCTGGCCGACATGACGGCAGCGCTCAGGGC
>JAPLMO010000054.1 GCA_026386995.1 Planctomycetota bacterium
CTTGTCGCCCGTCTCGACCGCCGCCGCGAGGGTGCCGGCCGCTACTGCGGTCGCCGGCCCGGCTCGCACGGGCGCCACAGGTGCCGCCGTGTCGGCCTCCATCTCCTTTTCGATGGCCTCGTTCTCGGCCGCCCCCACGCTCTTGGCCTGGACGTTCATAACGAAGATCTTGCGGAGCCACTTGACAACCTGGTCGGCGGAGGCGAATCGCCGCGACGGGTCCTTGTCCATCAGCCGCTCGACCACTTTGGAGATCAGCGGCGGAATGCCCGGCTGGATGTCCTTCAGGCCCGGGGCGCGCATCCCCAGGTTCGAGTGCCAGTGCATCCAGCGGACCTGCTGGGCCTTCTCGTCCCTGAGGACGTCGCGGAAGGCGTCGGCGAATTTCTCCGGCCCGGCGAACATCTCGTAGGCGATCATGCCGAGGCTGTAGAGGTCCGCACGCGGGTCCACGGGGGCCCCGGTGAACATCTCGGGGGCCATGTACTTGGTGGTGCCCATGGGCAGGCTCGTCCGCCCGCCCGAGTGGCCGATGAGGCCGAAGTCCGTGATCTTCAGTGCCCCGTCCTTGGCCATCATGACGTTGTTGGGCGTGAGGTCCCGGTGGACGATCCCCTGGGCGTGCATCGCCCTGAGGCCCAGCGCGACCGACAGTATGACCCCCAGGCCCGTCTGGAACGGGATAGGGCCCTTGTCCATCATCGCCCGCAGGGTCGTCCCCTCAACGTACTCCATCACGAGAAACAACTGTCCGTCCTGCTGGAGGAGTTCGTGAACGTGGACGATGTTGGCCTGGGTACTGGAGATCCGCGCCAGGGTCTGCGCCTCGGTGCGGAAGCGGACGGAGAATTTCTCGTCGAGCGCCAGGTGCGGCGCGATCTGCTTGATGGCCACGTAGCGATCGAGCGCGGCATCATAGGCCTTGTAGATAACGGCCATGCCGCCCGAGGCCACCTGCTCGCGGATCTCGTACTTACCGAGCAGGACGCCGGGTTTCAACGAACTCGCAAATGGTTGCTCCGCCATGGTCGGTCTGGATCTCCAAATGCCGCATGCCGGCTCAGGTGCCGGGCGGCCATTGATAGTCCCGCGGCTTCAGTTCCCGTTCGCCCTCGTTCATGAGTTTCTGGTCAGACTGAATCTGGGTCACGTATTGTTTGCCCTTGCGGCCCGGCACCTGCGATTCGTCTCCCATAAACCGGTTGGCGTATGGAATCTCCAGGAGGAACTGGTAGGTCAGCGTCACGAAGAGTTCCTCGTCGTGCCAGTGCCCCTCGTTGAAGTTCCAGTGATCGTAGTCGTAGTCCATTCGGGCATCCGACACGCCGTTATCCAGTACCGTGGGGCAGTAGCTGATCCAACTGTAGCCCCAATCGGTCCAATCGCCGCGCCTTGTGTGGTGGTAGGGGCAGTTCTGGTCGCGGCCATGACTCCAGTGCCACGGCTTCGCCAGTTCGATCTGCGTCACCTGCACCGGGGCGCCCTGGGTGGTAATCTCGCTGTTGGCGTAGTCGTACTGTTCCTTGGCGCGTTTGAACCAGGGCTCGTACGAGGGCTTGGACTTAAGGAGGTAGAACCACGGCCGCTGGTCCTTTGCACCTAGTGACCGGAAGGCGGTGGCCGACACGTCGTGGACCGCCTGGCCGCCCGAATCGCCGGGGACGGTGCCGCTCCCGCCCCTCGCGCTGATGGGCATGACGGCCATCACGGCCGCGCGGCGGATCAATTCCAGTTTCTCCGACTTCTCCGCACTCGAGACGTCGGGGTTGCGGACCCAGTTGTGTTTCTCCGGAAAGACGGAGTCGTTGGCCAGGTTCAGCGGCACCACGACAATGGCCACGCGGGCGGCCGCGAACGCCGCGTAGTGAACGACCATGTTGGCGTTGAACACCAGGGCCGCCTGGATAACCAGCAGGAAGATCATCAGCCCCAGCGGAAACACGAAGGCCATCTCGATGGCAGCCGTCCCGCCCTGATCGACGTGGAACCCGCGAAAACCAGCCGGCCGGGCCCGCGGCCGCGTGCGAAGCAGAACCACCAACAGCAGGCCCATCGCCAGTGCGCCGACGGCCATGATCACAAGGCACCGCAAGGCCATGGGGCTGACGGCTGCGGCCACCCATCCGGGAAACTCGCCCGCGGCCTTGACGGCCAGCCAGACGAGCCCGGCCGTCGCCAGCGCGCTCGCCGCGGCGAGTATCACCAGCCCCCACTTGGGCATGCGATTCATGGGAACACCCTCAAATCGTTCCAGTCGCCGGCAAGGCGGGTTACACGAGGCGTCCCGCAACGTCCCAGAGCGACTCGCCGAAGATTCTTTCTGCCAGGTACCACAGCGTGCCGACGCAGACGGCAAAGCCGAACGGAACGTGAAGCGTCGGCGTGCCGGTGGCCTCGTCAAGCGTGGCCGTCGGGAGAGGGAGAATGCGGACGGCCATCCAGAGCCGCCGGAGGACGATCCGCACCCGCCCTCGCCAGACCATCAGGATAAGCCCGAGGGCCGCGCCCACGAGGAACGAGTAGACGACAGCATCCAGCACCGCCCAGTCGCGCCAGCCCAGCAACGCCCCGACGGCACCCATGAGTTTTACGTCGCCGCCGCCCATCCCTCCCACAACGTACGCCACCAACAGAATGCCGAATCCGAAACCAAACCCTATGAGATGATCGATAAGGCCGCCCGCCGTGTCGCCGGCGGCAAACCCCTGGATGGCGCCCAGCGCCAAGCCCGCCACAATGGCCGGATATGTCAGCCAATTATAGACGGTGCCCCGGCGGAGGTCAAAAACCGCCGCCGCGACCAGCACGGCCGCCAGCACCACCCAGGCCACGTATTGCCAGATCATCGGTCTCCCGGCCTGCCGGCCGTCGGCTCGCGCGGCGAAAAGGGCTGCTACGGGCACATACCCGCCGCTGCGCACGCCGCGCCCCGCGCCAGCGCGAGCCGCGCGGGGTCTGCCCTGTGCCTGTCGCGACGCCGACGCTTAGTTCAGTTTGCCGCCGAAAAAGTCCCCCTTGTTCTGATCTGAGTCCTGCTTGGCCTCTTTCCAGAGATCCGTGACCCAGGTCTTGATCTCGTTACGGAAGATGATCAGGAGGCCCAGCAGCGGTAGAACGATGGCCGCGACGATGAGGAGTTTCTCCAACCCCTCGGCGCCGCGCTCGTCCTGGTGCAACCCCTTCAGCCGACGAAGAATCGTGTTCATGCGTCTCTCCTTGCCTCTCGCTACCCCTCTTCGGGGCACCCAACGACCCCCTTGTACCCGTTCCAGCCTGACTAAAGGAACGGCCACGTGACGTAATAAGCAATCAGCCCGAAATAGTCCGACAGGACCTCGAGCATGTACTCCAACAGAAAAATGAGCGGCACGACCACGAAGGCGAAGACCATGGCGTATTCCAGCAGGCCGCCCTCCTGGTCGCGGTGCAGCCGTGCCACGGGGCTCGGCGCATGCGCCAGCCACGCCGCAAGGGCGTGCCAAGGCATTAGCATTATACGAATCATGGCTTCGCTCTCTCGACGTTACTTATCGGCCACCAGGGGCTCCAGGCTTGGCATGTTCCGGAGGGCGGACTTGACCGAGACCTCGTCGCGAAACGCCAATTTTATTCCCGTGTACTCCAGCCGCGCCCTGGCGAGTTCCCGCTCGCCCTCCGGCAGGCGCAGCACAAAGAGGTCTTCCGTCTGGTAACGGCCGTGGGTGTCGAGCGGCAGGACCTGGCTGATCTGGACCACCCGCCGCGACCCGTCCGAAAAACGCATCACCTGGACGATCACGTGAACGGCCGAGGCCACCTGGGCCCGCAGTGCCGAGAGCGGGATGACAACGTTGCTCATCAGCGCCATGGTCTCCAGGCGGTGGAGGGCGTCTGCCGGAGAGTCGGCGTGCAGGGTCGTCATGGACCCCGCGTGGCCGCTGGTCATCGCCTGAATCATGTCGAGGGCCTCGCCGCCGCGGCACTCGCCGACAATGACCCGGTCGGGCCTCATGCGGAGGCTGTTCTTGAAGAGGTCCCGGATGGTCACTTCGCCTTTCCCATAACGGTCCGGCCCGCGGGTCTCCAGGCTCAGGACGTGGGGCTGGCGCAACTGGAGTTCGCTGGATTCCTCGATGACGACGACCCGCCGGTCCGCCTGAATGTAGGCCGACAGGACGTTCAGCAGGCTCGTCTTGCCGCTGGACGTACCGCCGCTGATCAGGAGGTTCTTCTCGGTGACGATGCACAATTGCAGTAAGTCGCGCGCAAGTTCCGACAGGCACCCGGAGGAGACCAGGAAATCCATGTCGAACGCCTGGCGCGAGAACTTCCGGATCGTCAGCAGGATGCCCCTGCGTGAGCACGGCGGCATGGCCACGTGTACGCGCGAGCCGTCCGGCAGCCGCGCATCCAGCATCGGAATCTCCGTAGAGATGCGTTTGCCGACGAACTGAAGGATGTTCCGGATCGCCGCCATCAGTGCCGCCTCGTTCGGGAACCTCGCCTCGGTCAGGGTCAACTGGCCTCTGCGCTCGATGTATATCTCGTCGGGGCCGTTGATCATGATTTCCGTGACGGTCGGGTCTCGCAGGAATTCGCCGACCGGCTCCAGGAAATGGAGGATCGTCCGCTCGAAGATGTCTTCGAGCCGGATCACCGCACGCGATTGGGCGGGCTTTGCCTGCACAGATTTTGGTTGCGCGGTCGCCATGGCGCACATCATCCCCTTCCCGGACACAATATTATACGACCCAATCCGATACGAACACCAGCAATCCCGGCGATTCCCCCATTCGGAATTTCCGGGCGATGGCCCCGGCCGCCCTTGTAGTAGGCGTCATGCGAAACGTGGTAACCGGCAGAATCGCCGGCCAGGCGCCCTGCTGCTCGTGATTACGACAGATTTGCCCTGGGCTACTCGACGGTCTTGAGACTCAGGCGCCTGGCCTCTTCGGCCACCTGGTCGGCCCTGAGGCCCGCGGAGCGGGCGATCTCGGCGGCCACGGTTGTGCCCGTCTGCTGGTCCTTGGCCGTGACATGGATCCGGCCCTTGCGGTCGTAGGAGTAGGTAACATCAACCAGTGCCCCGGCGGGGCGGTCCGGCGGCAGGCCCGTCACCTCGAGCATCCCGATGGTAATGTTCGCCGCCGGGTCCGGCGCGTCGCCTTGGACGACCTGAAGGACGAACTTCTGTTGCCCGTCGTACGACGTCTGGTAGGTCTTGGTCACACTGGCCGGAAGGCGGCTGTTCTTCGAGATCAGGATATCGTTTCGGTACTGAAGGCTGCGTACGTCCTTGATGATGAGGCCAAGGGCATGGGCCGCCACATCGACCGTGCGGACCTTGCCGAGTCGCTCGGCCGCCTCGGCGCTGAACTCCTGGATCCGGTCGGGGCTCCTCATGGCGCAGATGGCGGCATGAATGGCCGCCCCGGCGGCCACCGTTTCGTCCACCGGCACGTCGCCCTGGCACGGCTTGTCGGCCATGCGCTCCAGAAGGCGCTGGACCATCGGCATGCGGGCCGACCCGCCCGTCGGGATGATCCGCCTAACGCCGTCCCACGTGATGCCGGCCTCTTCCAGGACCATCTCGGTCGTCAGTTGCGTGACGGCCAGGAGGTCCTCGGTCAGGGCCTCGAATTCCTTGACCGCAACCTCGTAGTTGCCCCACTGGCCCTTGTAACTGACCGGAACGGTAGTCGTCTCGCGGCGGCTGAGGGTCTTCTTGGCCTCCTCGGCGCTGACGTACAGATACGCCATCGCCTGGGGGTCCTCGCGGATGTTCAACTTGAATTCCTGCTGGAACTTGTTGGCCAGGTGATTGACAAGCCGCTCGTCCCAGTCCTTGCCCCCGAGTTCCACGTCGCCGTCGGTGGCCAGCGTGATGAACTCGTTGCCATTCTTATCGATGACCGTGACGTCGAACGTGCCGCCGCCCAGGTCATAGACCAGAAAGATGCCGTCCTCCTCGGTCCGCGCCAGGCCGTAGGCCAGGGCGCTGGCGGTCGGCTCGTTGATGATGTCGAGGACTTCCAGGCCGGCGATGGCGCCGGCGTCCTCGGTGGCCTTGCGGCGGGCATCGTCAAAATACGCCGGCACCGTGATGACGGCGTGGCGGATGGGGCCGATGTGGATCTCGGAGTCCTGCTTGACCTTCTTCAAGATCAGCGCCGAGATCGACTCGGGCGTGTACGTTTCGTCATCCACCTTGAATCGCCACTTTGGATTGCCCATCTGGCGCTTGACGTGCATGACCGCGCGGCTGGGATTGGCGAGGGCCTCGCGCTTGGCGTCGCGGCCGACGAGGACGCCCGTCTTCGTAAACGCCACGATCGACGGCGTCAGCAGTTCGCCCTCGGCGTTCGGCACCAGGACCGGCCGGCCGGAATCGTCGACGCAGGCCAGTTTCGACAAGGTGGTCCCGAGGTCGATGCCTACGGCGCGCCCTTCGATTCGCTTCGGTCTGTCGGCCACGGGCCTGCCTCGCGAGGGTTCCTAGATTCCTGCCCATTCTATGAAGGCCGGGGCGATTGTCAAGCGCCGCCGCCGAGTTGCAACGCGCAAAGGCTGGTTGACAGGCCGGAGCAACATGGTAGAATACTTTGCCTCGCGGGCGCCACTAGCTCAGTTGGTAGAGCAGCTGACTCTTAATCAGCGGGTCCAAGGTTCAAGTCCTTGGTGGCGCACCAGCATTTAAGGCCCGTAAACATTGGCGTTTACGGGCCTTCTCTCTGCGCCGGTCAGGTGGGCCAAAACGGTCGGTGCTACACCGGTGCTACACCGTGGGGGTGAGTTTCGATTTCCGCCGCGATTCCCGGATTTTCTTTTTCGCCGTCAACCGGCGGCGCTTCGGCTTCCGCTTCGGCAGCGTCCAGGGGCAGGGTGTCCGGGGGGTCCAGGTCAGCCGGGGCCTCTTGCGGCGGTTCAAGTGGCGTCGGTGGAACTTCGCCAGCGTCGCCGGGGGTCCGCAGTAGCACCCTTGCACGACAAGGGCACGGAGCATCACCTGTGGCCGATTCCCCTACTTCACCCGTCCGCGTCGATTCTGCGGCCTTTGGCATGTCACAAACGACAGCGGCGGGCATTGTGGCGGGAGGCGGCGGCGTAAAAGTCACCCACGGAAGCCCGCCGAGGCCGTATCGGTCGATCCCGGAAAGGCGGCCGTGGCACGCGCGCGGCGGTTCCCCGTCAATGGAGATCGTGCGGAAGTCCTCGCGCAACTCCGCAAAGGCCGACAAGAAGGCGTCGTGTTCCACCACCACTTGCGCCAGCAGATCCGCCATCCGGCTTTCGCAGGCCGGTAACTGGCTCTTGTAAAATGCCCGGTACGCTCTCTCCAACGTGGCGCGCGCCGCTTCAAGTTCGCGCTCTTTGCCGGGGACAAGTTCCGTGGTGAAAATCCCGATGCTCTCACGCAGGGTTTCGACGCGGGCCGTTGTCCGTTTCAGGTTCGTCTTGAATCGGTCGAAAGCGCCGGGGCTGTCGGTCAGGTACGCTCCGGCCGCGCTTTTCAATTGCGCAAGGGTTTCTTCGGCCGTTCCGAGGTTCGCCACTTCGCCAGCCGCACGTTTTTGGAGTTCCGCCAAGTGCCGTGAAAGTTCCGCCACTTTCGCGGCCAGGGGCCGGAGTTTCGTTTCCGCTTCCGTTCGTCCTTTCGTGTTGGAGTATTCAGGCGTCCGGTTCGTCGTCACCTTTTTCGTTTTCGGCCCGCTCGTACAAGGCACTGCGCGCGGCCACAAGCCGGTCGTGCCGTGCCCGGTCGCTTCTTCGCAACGTGCCGTCCATGAAACCAGGTATCAATTCCAACACCTTGATTTGGGCTTCCGGCTCGGCGTATGGATCGACATCCTCGCAATCGGAGATCGCCGCGTCTTGCTCAGCGCGCTTTGTCTCGCCTTCGGCCGCTACTTCACGCTCGGCCAGTTTTCCGGCGTACTCCGTCCAGGCCGCATGTTCTGGGTGGCGGGCACAAATGGACGGATGTTCTGCATCGTTGCGGCCGTCCAGATTCATCCTGTTGCGCGCTGTGGCGATTTCGGCCAGCGTCATGTTCTCGTCAACCGTAGGCAGGTCATAGTTCTTCATGGCATCACTCGCTTTCTTGCCGCGTTCGCGGCGCTTGGGGTTCTTGTCCGGCGACCAGAGCCGCCGGTATTTGCAGCGGGCCTTGTCCTGTCACTTGCTGCGTCAGCAATAGCGTCGTAATCCTCTCGGCTTGCTCTGCGCGCCGCGCGTCGTAGCGCTCCACCACGGCGGAATTGTCAACGAACACCGCGTCGGTAAACATGGCAAGATGTTTTCCTTGAAGTTCCGAACACCTTGCCGCTGTTGCCAAATCGCCTTTCGTCAAGGCTTGCAAGCGCGTGAACTCCAAGTCGGTCAGAACTTTCCCGATTTGCACACGCACCACTTTCTCAAACTCTGCAAGTTTAGCGATGATTCGGGGCCGACGCCTGAGTTTCCATCCGGCATTGTGCGCCTGCACGTAACCCGCCGCCTCAGCAGACTTCCGCGCACTGCCAAAAGTCTCGGATTCGGGATTTCCAAACGCTTCGCAAAAGGCCAGTTCCTTCGGACTCAGCGGCACAGTTTCAAGCAACTCGCCGCCGTCGTCGTCCAACTCAGCCAACTCGTGTTCGCTCATTGTCAAACCCTCCTACTAATAGATTCTTGGAACTCCGGTTCAGGTAAGTCCGCCAACTTCTGCGCCTCGGCGCTCTCGCGCTTGCTGATGCCAAGGGCGGAAAGGGTGGGCGTATTGTCACGCGGTTGCATGTAGTGACCGCGTGACGATTCTTTCTTCCCCCCCGCTCTGGCCCCCTTCGCCCTTGGCGTCTGCGCCAGCATCTCCCCCATCTTCCGCTCGGCCAGTTCTTGCACCATCGTCAAACCCTTTCATATTAAAGATGCTCCATGCAAGTCTGAAACTGGGTTACACCCCGGAGCACATACATCGTATTCGACCGCCGGTGGGCTTGGGGGTGAAAGGGTAGGGGGCCTCGCGCCGTCCCGCCGCACTTGCCCTTGCGAAGCCCTTGCAAAGCGCCTGCAAGGCCGCACGATTCAATGAGCGCCGCCGCTTGCAACAGCCTGTACGCCCGCCCGTCCCGCTCTTGCTGGGTTAACATCGGACACCTCCACCTTGACCGCCCAGTGATTGCTAATCAGTAGGTCCATGCTCTAAACCCCAAGCGGGCGTGCGTAGGATTGCGCTCGCCCTTTGCCGTGCTACACAGGTGCTACACGACACCGATTTTCTGCCCCTGCCGCCGCGCGCTGAGCCTGCCTTGCGGCCCCGCAGAAACTCGCCCACGGCCGCGAGGACACGAGCGGCGCGCGGCCCGCCAAGAAGCCCACCAGCGGCCCCAGGTTGCCCACCAGGGACACCACGTTGCCCCAGGTTCGACGTGGGCGCGCCCACAAGGGTACTATCGCCATGCGGCAATGACGCCGCAGGCCCCGCAAGGCCCG
>JAPLMO010000302.1 GCA_026386995.1 Planctomycetota bacterium
CAGGCCGCCGCCAGAGTCGAGAAGGTGAAACTTTGCATGCGGCAGGCGGCGCTCGGCCTGCTGGATGGCCCACGGCGAAACGTCGCAGCCGGAGAGCGGGCGGCCGTCGTCGAACCGCGCCAGCAGGAACCCGTAGGCGCACCCGAAGTCCAGGATCGGCCCCGCCCCGGCATGCGGCGCGAACCGCCGGGCCAGGCGCCCGAAGTAGGTTTCGACGTCGCGGTATCCGCCGAATCTGTAGAAGAAGGACGTGCGGCCCTCGAAATAATCCTGGTCGTATTGCATAGACAGGCCCGCTTACCAGTGCTTCTTCGTCAGTTCCACCAGGTCCGGATACGGCTCGTCGGAGTCGCCGGCGGCGGCCTTCAGGCGCAACAGTTCGGCCTTCAGGTCCTTGACGGCCTTGGCGTAGGCCGGGTCGGCGTAGACGTTCTTCATCTGGCGGGGGTCCTTTTCGAGGTCGAAAAGTTCCCACTCCGGCTCGGTGGGCGTCCTGATCGCTCCGGACATGCCGAGCGGCAGGCCGTAGTAGAAAATGAGCGTGTACTTCTGTGTCCGCAGGCCGTAGTGGGCCGGCGCGTTGTGGTCCGCCAGGTGCATCCAGTAGCGGTAGTACATGCTGGTGCGCCAGTCGGCGGGGGTTTTGCCGGCGAGGTTCGCGCGGAAACTGCGGCCCTGCATCTCCGGAGGCGCGGTGGGGCGGCCCGCCCAGTCGAGGAACGCCGGGGCGAAGTCGGCGTTGAGCGTGAAATCCTTGTTCGCCGAGCCGGCGGCGATCTCGGGCGGGTAGCGCACCAGAAACGGCATCCGCAGCGATTCCTCGTAGATGAACCGCTTGTCGTACCAGCCGTGCTCGCCCAGGAAGAACCCCTGGTCGGACGTGTAGATGACCACGGTGCTGTCGGCCAGGCCCTCCTTGTCGAGGTAGTCGAGCAGGCGGCCGACGTTCTCGTCCACGGCCTTGATGCACCGCAGGTAATCCTTGATGTACAGTTGGTAGGCCCACTTGCGGAGGTCATCGGGGGCGAGGTCCTTCGGGAGGTCCTGCTTAACGTCGGTCTTGGTCATGTTCTCGCCGACCCGCATCCTGGCGTTGGCGGCGGCGTGCGAGCGGTTCTCGTAGTGGTCCAGCAGGTTCTCCGGCTCGGGCATCGTGACGCCGTCAAAGAGCGTGGCATGCCGCGCGGCAGGCTCCCAGGGACGGTGCGGCGCCTTGTGGTGGCACATCAGGAAGAAAGGCTTCGCGGGGTCGCGCTTCTTCAGGAACTCCAGCGAGAAATCGGTGATGAGGTCCGACACGTAGCCCTGGTGCTTCTTGCGCCCCTCGCCCTTGTGGATGAAGCCGGGGTCGTGGTAGACGCCCTGCCCCGGCAGGATGATCCACTCGTCGAAGCCCGAGGGGTCTTTGTGCAGGTGCCACTTGCCGAAGATGGCCGTCTGGTAGCCCTGCTCGCGGAGGTACTTGGCCACGTTCGGGCGGTCGGGGTCCAGCGGGTCGGCCAGCGTGTAGACGCCGTTCTTGTGGCTGTACTGGCCGGTCATGATGCATCCGCGGCTGGGCGTGCAGATGGAGTTGGTGACGAAGCAGTTCTCCAACCTCATGCCCTGCCGGCCGATGCGGTCGATGTTGGGCGTCGGGGCGACCTTGGCCAGGATGCCGCCGTAGACGCTGATGGCGGCCGAGGCGTGGTCGTCGGCCATGATGTAAAGGATGTTCGGGCGTTTGGCCGAGGCAACAGACCTGGGGTCAGGAGCCCTATCTGTAAGGCTCCTGACCCCTTCGGCGCCGAGACTGGCGCGCGGCAGCACGACGGCGGCGGCGCCAAGTCCGACGGCCTTCAGGAAATCGCGACGGCGGAGCATAAGCGTCCTCCTTGCCTCAGAGTGGTGAGCCGGATGCCTACAGGATGAAACTCTACCGCGGGCACAAAGGCGCCGCAAGGATTGTCCTGGGCCGCAGGTAGTACACGCCACACGCTACGGGCACTGTGTCTGATGAAGAAGCATCTGGCGGACTTCGCCCTCATGGTCAGCCACAAGGTGCCTCCTGCCGATGCCAACCGCGCCCACGACCTCATGCGCATGGGTGAGGCGATGAGGGCCGTGCTCGTGCCGTGAGCGCTCCGGCACGGGGTGGTTCTTGTGGCCTACTTGCTTGCCAAGAAAACGGGTTACGAGTTCCTGGACATACGCACAATAGTGGAACCCGTGCGGCGGGACTTGCTGCCTGTGGGTCCTAGGGCGGGCGTGAGTTGGTAGGTTGGCTTAGACAGAACGCCGGCCTTCTCAAGTGTTTTCCGGTAGGCATCAGCCTGCTTAATCTTCACGACATCCACACCCGGGTTCGTCGCGGCTACCCGTTCTGGATCAATAGGCGTTGTCATCGTGGCACCTGTTTATTTTAGGCAGACGCCGCTGGTATGCACAGCGCCGTACACCCCTATTTTACCCATATAATCGGCCAGGAACTGGTAGTAAACATTAATCCCCTGGCTCAGTTCCGCATCTTCCCCGAAGTCGTCAATCTTGAGTTTGAGGTCTCGGCGAAGCGTTTCCATGGATATCGGGCGCCCGTGCGAGTGCCACTTGAGGCGCCCGGTGTGCCCCATCAGACCTTCGGCAACTTCAACGGCGCGCTGCTCCCGCAACTCCTTGGTAACAGCAAGGTTGCGGGTTTCCGTCGTCGTCCAGTCCTTGAACTTATACTTGACCAGCCATTCTTTCAAGAGGGTAATCGACAACTCCCGGGCCTCTTCGAAACTGTGCAGTTCTGCCAAATCCAGTTGCTGCAAGAGCACCAGTTCGGCACTCGTGATTTCACCCTTTTCTGATCGCTCCTTGAGCCGGTCAAACTGGACCAAGTAGGACAGGGCCGGCACGAGTTTCCCGTTGCGCTCGATCTGCGGGTCAATGGGGCCAAGGCACGAGAAATAGTCCATCATGATCGCGTCGCCGGACATGGCAAACACCGTACCGGCCGACATGGCACGGTTGGGAATAATCACGACTACTTCGTCGTAATGGTGCCGGATGGTATTCACCATCCGCTCCACAACCTCGATGATACCGCCCCCGGTGTCCAGGATAATGGCCAATCTGCGGCGCAGTGCGGCCCCCTTTTGCTTCCGCAACTCAATCGCCTGCCGGACACTGTCGTCCACCCCTGGGTAGATAGGGCCGACGATGGCCATCACGTCAGCTTCCAGCCTTTTTTCAATCTCGCCAGCCAAACGATCCAACTGGTTCTCGACGAACGCATTGACCTTAATCTGGTCGGAATCAGGCATGGCCGCCCCCTTATTATGTTGCGTGATTTTGACCACACCGCACCTCCAACTCAAGAAAAATCCGGGTGGCTGGCAGACCGTTGACCCGCGCGGCCTCTGCCGATAGAGTGGCAGATACGAAAACCCCAGGAGGGGACCAAGGAATGGCCGAAGAACTCGCATACGTAATGATTACGCCGTACAGCCTCCACAAGAGCCGCACGGGGGGGATTATCGGCAGGCTCCTCAGCCTGACCCGCCTGGACCTGGTGGGCGTCCACATGTACGCGCCGGGCGATAAGTGGGTCGATGGATACCTGGACCTCCTGAAGCGCAGCGACTTCGACAACCCCGTCCGCCTCCAGTTCATCCAGTACGTCGACGAGAACCTCCGCCGCAATAACCCCCTCGGCCTCTCCAACCGTTGCTTGGTCCTGCTCTTCAGGGGCGAGAACGCCCTCGCGCATCTCATGGACCACGTCGTCGGCCACGCCAGCCCCAAGGTGGAGGGCCACACGGTGCGCGGCACGTACGGCGACTTCCAGCACACGCCCGATGGCCAGATCAAGTACTTCGAGCCGGCCGTCATCTGCGGGCCCGACCCGGCCACGATGAAGGAGGAGTTGGAGTTCTTCGCCCGGACGGCCGCCACCAACGGCGGCATCGTCGAGTCGGCCGTCCATTTCCTGCCGACCGCCAAGAACGTCCAGACGGAACTGGTGATCCTGAAGCCCGAGAACTTTGAGAAGCGCAGCCGCCGCCCAGGCAACATCATCGACGTCTTCGCCCGGACGGGCCTCTACATCGTCGGCGCGACGTTGCTCTCGATGAGCGTCGCCCAGGGCGAGGCGTTCTACGCGCCGCTGCTGGACGTCTTCCGCGAGAAACTCCAGTTCCTCATCGAGAACATGATGCGCAAACGCCTCGCCGGGGCGTTCGACTTCGAGGTCCCCGACGCGTTCTACAAGTCGGCCAACCAGATGCTCGCCGACCTGAACGCCGAGACCGAGTTCGCCAAGATCGTCCAGTACATGACCGGCGTCGACCCGCGCAAGGTCAGGACCGAGGCCGACCGCAAGAAGCCCGGTCCGGTGCGGTGCCTGGCCCTCCTCTACCGCGGCGAGGACGCCGTCGAGAAGATCCGCCGCTGGCAGGGCGCCACCAACCCCGACAAGGCCGAGGCCGGGACCGTCCGCAGCGATTTCGGCCGCGACCTCATGCGCAACGCCGCCCACGCCTCCGACTCGGCCGCCAACGCCGAACGCGAACGCAAGGTCATCGGCATGTGGACCACCGAGAAGGAACCGGAGTTCAAGAAGATCATTGAGGAGTTCCTGGAAAAGCAATAACCCCTGAGGAAATTGCAGTGTCTTACGTCCACCGCCTGCCCGTCCGCGTTCGCTATCCCGAGTCCGACCCCATGGGCCGGCTCCATCACAGCGTCTTCCTGGTGTACTTCGAGATGGGCCGCACCGAGTACCTGCGCGAGCGAGGCGTGGCGTACGCCGACATGGAGCGCGCGGGCCAGTACATCGCCATCGTGAGCGCCGACGTCAAGTACCGCGCGGCGGCCCGCTACGATGAAGCACTCCTGGTCGAGACGTGGGTCGAGGGGATCCGCGGGGCGAGGATCTTCTTTAAGAACCGCGTCGTGCGGCCGGACGGTGATGGCGGCGACACGGTCATCGCGGAGGCCACGATCTGCGGCGCGCTCATCGGCCCCGACGGGCGACCCCGCCGCTTCCCCGAAGAGGCCTCGACGCTGATGCTCGGCCCGCCGAAGGGGTAGGCCGTTCGGCGTGCTGTCTATTCAGCCCCCGGTGAATATGTCTGTGTAGCGTAGAGCGCCGGGTGGCATGGTCACGCTGTTGCGTGACCATGTGCCTGCCGACGGGGGAAAACTCGCCGCGGCGGGCCACCCTACCAAGACCCGTGCCGTACCCCGCTCGGCCGAAAAGGGTTTACTCCCGCCCGCCGGCCCGCTAAACTCGTGTCAATCATGTAGGGTGGGTGCTGTGCACCCACGCGGATTTGCCTTGCGGCGCTAGCGCCGCCTGAAGGATCGCTGAGAACCATTAGCCGGGTGCCACGGTTGCGCCGTTCAGCAACCGTGCCGCCGTTCGACGCAGAGCGCGGCTGCAAACAGCGCAGCCGTGGCACCCAGCGTCTTGGATAATGTGCAATCTGAGTGACGCACTAAACTAGCGCCGCTTGAAGGACCCTCGAAACCCATGAGCGATCAGCCGTTGAAATCGATTATCGAAGCCCTTCTCTTTTGCAGCGACGAGCCGGTCTCCGAGGACCGCCTGGCCGCCACGGCCGGCGAAGACGTGACCGTCGGCGCAGTGCGCGAGGCCGCGGCCGCCCTCGCCGCCGAGTACGAGGCCTCCGGCCGCGCGTTCGGCGTCCACGAGATCGCGGGCGGGTGGCAACTCTTCACGCGGCCGGAATTCAACAAGTACCTGAAGAAACTCCTCCAGGCCCGCAACGAGGCCCGATTCACGCAGGCCGCCCTCGAGACGCTCTCGATCGTCGCCTACAAGCAGCCGATCTCGCGGGCCGAGATCGAAGACATACGCGGCGTGGCCTGCGGCGATCTCCTCCGGACGCTGATGGAAAAGGGCCTCGTGCGCATCGCCGGCCGCGGCGAAGGCCTCGGCCGGCCGCTGCTTTACGGCACCACCAAGAAATTCCTCCTGGCGTTCGGCCTCTCGAGCGTTAAAAACCTGCCGGACTCCAAACAACTCGTGCAGCCGTAAGAGAAGGGGTCTGGAGCCCTATCCGTAAGGCTCCTGACCCCTTCGACCTTACCAGGAGCCCAGTCCTTAACCCTGCTGGCCCCATGCCTGCGCCTCGTCCCGCACCGACGCTAAGCCCCTGGCCGGTGCCCCACCCCGCTAATTGGCTGGAATTCGTCAACACGTCGCAGTCAGAACACGAAGTATCGCGGATTCGCAAGTGTGTGGCCCGCGGCGCGCCGTGCGGAGAATCTACGTGGGCAGCGCAAGTCTGCGGTCGTTTCCATGGACGGGGTCAGGAGCCTTAACGGATAGGGCTCCAGACCCCTTTCCCGAGTCCAGACCCCTTGCCCCGCTGGGTTACGCATCCCTGCCGAGCACCTCTCGTATCGCCGCCTCAATCGCCTGCGTGAGCGTCTCTTTTCCGCCGCGCGCCGCGGCGATGATGTCGGCCTCGGTGAGGCGCTCGAAGAGCGCGCGACGGGTGGCCTCGGGCAGGGCACCCGCCTTGTAGCGCTGGCGGACGTCGGCCAGGGCGTCCAGGAGAAGGGCGTACTCCGGGCCGAACTCTTTTTCGAAGCGCTCGCGGGTCTTTCGCGAAAAACTCGGGGCCGCTCCGCCCGTGGAGATGGCGATCAGCAGGCGCCCGCGCTCGATGACCGACGGCACGATGAAATCGCACAGCGCCGGCCGGTCGACGACGTTCACGAGCACGCCCGCCGCCCGCGCATCGGCCGCCACGCGGGCGTTGACGGCCTCGTCGTCCGTCGCCGCCACTGCCAGGAACATCCCCTTCATGTGCCGCGCGGCATACGGCTCGCCGATGCACTCAAAGCGGCCGTCCCGGCGAAGTTCCGGCGCAAGTTCGGGGGCGACCACGCGGACCTCGGCCCCGGCGTCGGCCAGCGTCTCGGCCTTGCGGAGAGCAACCTTCCCCCCGCCGACGACCAGCGCGCGGCGGCCCTCGAGGCCCAGATAGATCGGATACGTGAATCGCGGTTCGGGCATGGGTGCTAGTATAGCGGCGGGCGGGCGGCAACAAAAGAGAGTGACTGAGTAACTGAGTGACTGAGTAACTGAGTGACTGAGTAACTGAGTGACTAAGTGACTGGGTGACGAAGTGGCATCGGGCCAAGGCAGATTTGCGCGGCGGGTCTCCTGACCCGCCGCGCTGACTCTGCACAACCGGGCTTGCGCGGTGGGTCCGGAGACCCACCGCGCAAAACCCGATCTGCCCCCGCGTCTGAGGCGGCGGCTTGACAGACGCTCCTTCTTGGCGCATAATTGGACGAGTTGACCAAATTGTACAAGTCGCACATGTCGCAGGAGTAAAGAGCCATGACCACGTTGAAAGCCTCGCGGACCCGCATCCCGCCGGATACGTTCAATCGCGTCGCCTACCAGGGCGAGCGGGTGCGCATAGACCGCCGGGGCGCCAAGCCCGTCTTTCTGATTTCCGAGGAGGACCTCCAGCGCCTGGAGCGGCTGGAAGACCGTTACTGGGCCGACGAAGGCCGCAAGGCCCTCCGGGAGTTCCGCAAGTCCGGCAAGAAGGCCGTCCCGCTGGAGCAACTGAAGGCCAAACTGCGGCGATAGCGCGAAGGCGAACGTCTTCGGCCGACGGATGTACCCCGCCGCTTACGCGTTTGTCGTTACCCACATTTCGGCAAGTCTGGATAGGCGGCTTCAGCCGCCTTCCCGCCGCGAAGCGGCGTTTAGCCCCGACCTTTTAGGTCGGGGTGGGCACGGCGAAAACCCTTTCCTTCCTCATCCGCCAGCCCGCTTCAGCGGGCTTCAAAACACGGATGCTAACAGCGGCCGAAGGTTCAATCGCCCGCTAAAGCGGGCTCGAAGAAGAACAGAGCAAGGGGGCGCCCGCTATGCCACCTCGGCCTAAAGGCCGAGGCTAAGCCCCGCTTCGCGGGGGGAAGGCCCGTGAAACGGGCCTCAACGGCGTCTGCGTTCAGCCCCGTGCCCTCTACTCACGCTCCCGCAAAATGTGGGTAACGACAAGGGCTTCCGCAACGGGCTCGATAACGACTCAGTTACTCAGTCACTCAGTCACTATCCGCCAACATACGGCAGCACGTACGGCCCCCACGGCATGACTGTCACGCGGGCCTTCGGGCCGTGTTTGGCGAATGCCTGGGCGAGGCCGTCGGAAGGGCTCGGCACGGGCGTCACGAACATGCGGTTCTGGAGGTTCCGGGGCACCTTGTCGGACCAGAACATGATCTCGGCGTGGCGTGCGGCCTTGGCGAGGTTCTCCAGGCCCCACTGGTCCTTGACGACCTCGGCCCCGGGGGCGGTGATCGCCGCCGTGAACTCCTCCAGGCTCTTATAGCGCATGACGAGGTCGGTAAACTCGCGCTGCCCCAGGCCGTCCTCGCACGCCGCCGCAAAGAGGAACGTCCCGCCGCGCTTCAGTATCGGCAGGCCCGTCAGAAGCCCCTTCTGGCACTGGTAATACGTGCCGTCGAGCGGATACCCGCCGTTGGTGGTGACGAGAATGTCGCACGGCTCGCGCACGGGCTGGGCCACGTGCTTCCGGAGGAACGCTACGCCCGCCTCGTGGGCGGCCCGCATCTCTCCGGCGAAGACGCCCGTCAGCCGCGCGTCCCGGTCGACCGTAACGTTGACGATGAAGTGCGGCGGGGCGAAGCCGGCCACCGCCAGGGC
>JAPLMO010000511.1 GCA_026386995.1 Planctomycetota bacterium
GGGCAGTCTTGCCCGCCGCGCAAAGACTGGTTTGTATGCGCGGTGGGCAAGACTGCCCACCGCGCGACACGCGGTACAGTAGGAGCGACGCAATGCGACGCATCAACCGGCGGGACTTCCTGAAGGTGGTTGGCGCGGGGGCCGGATTGCTCGCCCTGCCGCGCTGGCTCGGCGGCGCCGAGGCAGCGGCCCCCCAGCCCCGGAAGCCTAACATCATCGTTATTCTCGTGGACGACATGGGCTGGTCGGATATCAGTTGTTACGGCAGCGAGATCCCGACGCCGAACCTTGATAAACTCGCCGGCCGAGGCATCCGCTTCACGCAGTTCTACAACACCGCGCGCTGCTGTCCGACGCGGGCGTCGATCCTCACGGGCCTGTATCCGCACCAGACCGGCGTGGGCCACATGACCGAGGACAATGGCACGCCCGGCTACCGTGGCCGCCTGAACGACCAGTGCGTGACCCTCGGGGAAGTCATGCGCGGCGGGGGCTACTTCACGGCCATGACCGGCAAGTGGCACATGGGGCAGGAACACGGCGTTACGCCGTGGGGCCGCGGCTTCGACCGCAGCCTGAACGCCCCCGCGGGCGGCTTCTACTACGCGGGAGGAAACAGGGCCCGGCTGTTCCTCAACGGCAAGGAACTCGCCAACGACGACCCCGTTCTGCCGAAGAACTGGTATACCACCGACCTCTGGACGGACTTCGGCTTACGATTCATCGACGAGTCGGTGCCGACGAAGAAGCCGTTCTTCCTGTACCTGGCGCACAACGCGCCGCACTTTCCGCTACAGGCCCCGGCGGACGAGATTGCGAAGTTCCGCGGCAAGTACATGATCGGCTGGGACAAACTGCGCGAGGAGCGGTACAAGCGGCAGATCGCCGCCGGCCTCGTGGACAAGGCGTGGGCCATGTCGCCCCGACCGCCGGAGGTCAAGCCGTGGGACCAGTGCTCGGCCGAGGAGAAGGACCGCTTTGACCACATCATAGCCATCTATGCCGCGGTCGTGGCCCACATGGACGCCTCGGTTGGACGCCTCGCCGAGGGTCTCCAAAAGCGCGGCCTGCTCGATAACACGCTCATCCTTTTTCTTAGCGACAACGGCGGCAACGCCGAGAGCGGCCCCAGCGGCACCCTCAAGGGCGACCCGCCCGGCGGGCCGGGCTCCACGGTCTTCTGCGGCCAGTCGTGGGCCACGCTGGAGAACACGCCCTTTCGCCGCTACAAGCACTACAACCACGAGGGCGGCATCTCCACGCCGCTCATCGCGCATTGGCCGGCGGGCATCCCGGCGCGGGGCGAGTTGCGCCATCAGCCCGGCCACCTGATCGACATCATGGCCACCTGCGTCGACGTGGGCGCCGCGCCATATCCGAAGGAGTTCAACGGCCAACCGATTCAGCCGATGGAAGGCACGAGCCTTGCGCCGGCGTTCGCCGACAAACCCATCCCGCGCGACGCCCTCTACTGGGAGCACGAGGGCAACGCCGCCGTACGCGTGGGTGATTACAAACTCGTGCGCAAAGGTGGCGGCGGCCAGTGGGAACTCTACGACCTCGTCAAGGATCGCACCGAACTTACGGACCTCGCCGGCCGGATGCCCGACAAGGTGAAGGAACTGGCCGCCAAGTGGGACGCATGGGCCGAGCGGTGTCATGTCCTGGAAAAGAAGGCTGGCGGCACGGGAGACGGTTCGGGAGCCGCAGCACCCAAGAAGAAAAAGGGCAAGGCATGAAACAGTCGCACGGAGGAAACGCACCATGAAAACGGTCTCGAGGCGTGATTTTCTGAAGGCGGCGGCCTTGGGCGCGGCGGCGATGGCGCTCGCGCGCGGACTGCACGCGGCCGGCACCGCCGGCAAGCGGCCGAACGTCATCGTGCTGCTGACCGACGACCAGCGCGGCGACACCATCGCCGCCCTCGGCAACCCGCACATCCAGACGCCCAACCTTGACGCCCTCGTCAAGCGGGGCTTTACCTTCCGCCAGGCGTACTGCCAGGGTGGGTACGCCGGGGCGGTGTGCCTGCCCGCGCGGCAGATGATCCTCAGGGGCCGCTCGTGGCTGAGGCCGGACTTCAAGGAGCGGTGGCAGGAGCAGAACTTCCCGAAGACGATGAACGAGGCCGGCTACGCCACGTTCTTCCTCGGCAAGGGGGGCAACACCAACGATACGGCGGTGCTCACGGTCTTTAAGTCGGAGAACTTCGACAACCGCAAGGGGGAAGGCGTTGTTCCCGGCAAGGAGATGGCCGACGGTGTGATAGCCTACCTCCAGGACTGGAAGAAGCAGCGCGACGCCGGGGCGGCGCAGCCGTTCTTCATGCACCTTGCCCCGCCGCACCCGCACGACCCGCGGGTTGCCCCGAAGGAGTTCCTCGACAAGTACGATGTGGCGAAGATGCCGCTGCCGACGAACTACCTGCCGTTCCACCCGTTCAATAACGGCGAGATGCTTATCCGCGACGAGAAACTCCTTCCCTGGCCGCGCACCGAGGAGGCCGTCCGCCGCGAACTCCGAAATTTCTACGCCGACATCACGTGCCTCGACGCACAGATCGGCCGCATCTTCCAGACCCTGAAGGACGTTGGCGAGTTCGATAACACGATCATTGTGTTTACGGGCGACCAGGGGGTTGCCATCGGCAGCCACGGCCTCATGGGCAAGCAGAACCTCTACGAAGACTCGATGAAGGTGCCCGTCATCTTTGCCGGCCCGGGCGTGCCGCAGGGGAAGGCCTCCGATGCCTTTGCGTACCATTTCGACATCTACCCGACGATCTGCGACCTTACCGGCGCCAAGGTGCCCCAGGAGATCGACGGCAAGAGCCTTGTGGCCGTTATGCAGGGCAAGGCCGATGGCGTCCGCGACACGATTCTCCTCGGCTACAGGGGCGTCCAGCGGTCCGTCCGCCGCGGCCAGTGGAAACTTATCCGATACCCGGAGGTCAACAAGACCCAACTCTTCGACCTTGCGGCCGATCCGCGCGAGATCAAGGACCTCGCCGGCGCCCCGGCCCAGGCCGGCAGGGTGAAAGAACTCATGGCCCTCCTTGCGGCCGAGCAGAAACACTTCGGCGATACTCTGCCGCTGGAGGTCGCCGACCCCAAGCCCGCCGAGGTGAACCTGGACTTTTTCTCCAACCCGCCGCAGGGTGTGAAGCCCAGGGCGGCCAGGGCGAAGCAGAAGAAGAGCGGAAGTGATTCGTAAGACCGACGCGACCCTGAAGGAGTGGAACTGCGGCAAGCCCGTGGCCGCCTACCTTCTGCGCCGAAGAAGTGCCGCGGCGCCGCAGGCCAGCAGGGCGAGTGTGGCCGGCTCGGGCACGACCGAGAATTGCGTGATGTAGCCGCTCGCCTCGGCGCCGGCGAAGGTGGCCGTCTCGGGCACCACCGACCAGTCCACGAGCGACTCATCCAGCGGCGAGTAGAAGTTGCCGTTGTGGTAGCGGCTGCCGCGCGGGTTCAGACGCCAGTACTGATACGTCGCACCGGCGATGGCGTCGGTAAAGTCCGTCGCGGCAAAGAACTGGGCCTTGTACTCGCCCAGCGCCGGGTCGCTGGAAAGGAAGTACACGTCGATCACGCTGTCCGGGGTCAGGCCGGCGGGGGCCTGGCCCGAGGCGTCGGCAAACGGCGCCGTGTCGTCGGTCAGGCGGATAAGATCGTTGAGGCTGTTGGAGGGGTTGGCGTAGTTCGGCGCTGCCGCGCCGATCTCGAAGGAGAAGGTCTGCGGGGCCTGTGCGTTCAGAATCTGGGCCATGCCCTGGATGGTCGAAGGCGCCCCGGGGCTCAGCACGCCGCC
>JAPLMO010000430.1 GCA_026386995.1 Planctomycetota bacterium
CGTGGAAGCCTCCGCGCCGGCAAGCGCCGAAGGCTCCCAAGCCGGGCTGCGATTAGGCAGCCGCGGCTGCAACGTATGGCCCAACATTGCCGCCGGAGACTGGAGGCCCTGCAACCGCCGGAATTCCGTCGGCTGGTTCAAGAGAAACTCGTCCATCGCCTCGAAGTCGTGGATCGTGGCCGTCACGCGCATGCTCGAAGCGCTCCGCTCGCTGCCGATGGCCGAATTGCGAAATGGCCGGAACTGCAACAGCGGCACGCCAAACTCATTACGGCCGTCGGACGCCCGATTGATTCCGCCGAGGTGGGCGCTGCCGCCGTCCGGCACGGAGACGGTGGTGGCGACGGAGAAAAAGGAGAACGTCGGCAGTTGCACCGTCGTGGCGGGGCCCTGCGCAAGCGCCGCGCCCGCCAGTCCCCAAATCGTCAGGAACAGGCCGCCAATTCGCATCTTCATACGCCAATCACCGCTCAGTAAACGCTCTTGAAGTTCGTCGGCGACTTGCGGTCCCAGAACATCCGCGGACCGACGACGAAATCGGTCATCTGCTCCTTGGTCCAGGGGAACAAGCTGCGGATTTCGTCCTTCTCGACGTTATACATCAGCAGCCACACTTCGCCCTCGGCCGCATCGCTCGGGCGCACCGCCACGCAAAGCGATCCGGCGGGGGAGAACGAGAGCAGGCCGTTGCGGTAGAAGCTCTTGCCCGGCGGAAGCCGGAACTTCTTAACCATCTCCTCGCCTTCGAACACGTAGATTTGGTTCGGGGCTTGGGTGGCCGCCCAACGCAGCGACTTGGGATCCGCCGCCACGCCGCCGTTGGCGGGCAGCAGAGGCTTCGCGGCTGCCGAATGATCGTCGCCGGCGAAGCGATAAATGCCCGGATCGCCGTCGGTGCCCAGGATCACGTGCTTGTCGTTGGTCACGGCAATCGACATGTTCTGCGCGGTCCACTTTTGACCCTCGAATCGCTGATATACCTTGGGCGTGGCGCCGCCGGTGGTCGTCGCGGCCAGCACGTCGGCGATGTTGTCGGCCACCACCACGGTGTCCGACTCGCCGCTTACCGCCACGTCGACCGGGTGGACCAGCGTCTTGTCCTTCTCCAACATCATCGAGGTCTTGCCGGTGTCGTCGATCCGCATGATCTTGCCGCCGTCGCGCGGAAGCGCCACGACCAGACCGTTGTTGCGGTGCAAGGCCATGCCGGCCGGCGTGAAGGGCAGGTTGACCGATCCCAACACGCGCCCGTCGTCGCTCACCTGGTACAGCTTGCCAGGGCCGGTTTCATCGCCGGTCGATACGTAAAGAACAAAGTCCGGAAGTACGTCAGGCTTCGCCAGATCCTTGATTGGAAGGGCCGAGGCCATCCTTTCTGGATCGGGGCGGCGGCCGGGAGTACCTGGAGGGCAATCACAGGGAGTACCGGGAGGGCAATCACAGGCGGAACCTGGGCCGGGACCGGGGCCCGTACCTGGGCCCGTACCTGGACCTGGACCTGGGCCCGTACCTGGACCTGGGCCGGGACCTGGACCTTCGCCAGGACTCTTTGCATCGTCACACGGGGCGTCGCTCTTGCCTGGACCGGGGCCTGGACCAGGACCTGGACCGGAAGCGTCGGCGGAGCCTGGACCTGAGCCTGGACCTGGGCCTGGACCTGGGCCTGGACCTGGGCCTGGGCCTGGGCCTGGACCTGAACCTTCGCCGGGGCCTACACCCGGACCAGGGCCTGGACCTGGGCCATCGCCGGGGCCCGTACCGCTACCATCGTTCACGTCCACATGTTTCGTCGTGCCTGTGCCGGCGTCATCATAGACATGGGTCACGATTGTTCCCTTGTCGTCCACGACGACCTTATCGCCGCTGTGATGATGGATCACAATCTTGTCGGGACCGCCCTCGTGTACCACGACG
>JAPLMO010000110.1 GCA_026386995.1 Planctomycetota bacterium
GCCTCGGAGGCTACCATAAGTGCCGGTGAATAGACGGTTTATGACGCCAGACGAAGGGCACGAAAATCGGTGGACCAGTACAGTCGACTCCGGTCTCGCGTCGCCGTTGCTGGAGGGTCTCCGCGGAGAGCCTGGAAGCGTTTCTCGAAGGCCGGGTGAGTCCGATGCCACTGCCTCCTTCGCCGAAGGTCAGGCTCGGGTCGCAGACCGACGTCATCGAATTCATCAAGTAGCGGCGTTCCTCGGTTGATCAGAAACAGCGTCCTCGGGCGGAAAGAGTTTACGGCGGACGTGTTCCGTCACCGTCCGGAGCCGGTCCAGCGAGATCTCCTCCACGTAGATGCCCGACATGCCAGGGATCGTGTGGCCCATGATGCGGTGAATGGCGTGCTGGTCGCGAACTTCGTCGGCCCATGTACGGAAGGTGTGGCGCAGAGCATAGAAACCGAGCCCTTTGCGCTTCATGCCGAGTTGCGATAGAAGTTTGGTGAACTCATGACCGATTGCGTCCATGGCGATGACCTTTTCAATGCTATTGTCGGCCGAGCGATGAACAATCTCCCGCACCCAGGGCTGACCAAAAGCTGTCAGGAAGACCAACCTGTCGGCTTCATCGCTGGCCGTCTTCGGCCGCTGACGCAAAGCCTTGTGAAGGGCATCCAGAGTCTCGGGCCAAAGCGGAACGACACGCTCGACGCCCGTCTTTGGCCGGTCGAATTCGACGACGGCGCGACCGAAATCAACCGCCTTGACAGGCAAACGAGCACAGTCAGTGTTGCCGAAGCCGCCGTTGATCCCAAGCAGAATCATGGCCCGAAGCGGTACGTCAGCCGCCTCGATTAGGGAGCGTATCTCGGCGCGACCGAACAACTTCTTGCCGTTCTCCATTTCGGCCGCTCTTCGGACTCTCCGCTTTAGGGCGGCGGGAGGTCTCTCAAACCCGGTCCCGAATTTGACGGGCCTGTCAATCAGGTCGCTGTCGTACGCGTGTTTGAAAACGCTCCTCACGATGGTGATAGCCCTGCTCTGTGCATAAGGCCCAAGGCCCCTGGACTTGCCGTTGAGGCCGTGTTGGGATGTGTGCAGGCGGAACTGCTGGAAGTCGGTTGGGGTAAGATCGGAAACGGGTCGTGTGGACCCGAGGAACTTCGCGAGGCATTCGGCGACTTGCCGACAATCCTCGAAGGAGCTCGGACGGATTTCGCCGCCTTGCATCTTCTGGAACTGGCAATTGAGGTAGTGGTTGCACGCATCCTTGACCGTAGGGCCTTCAGGGTGTAGATTCACTGGAGATGGTTGCCGTCCGGCATGAAGATCTGCTGCGACGCGGAGATAATTGGCGAGGGCAGCCTGAGGGTCTTCCCATATGCCGAAGAAATGGATCTTGCCGCGGACCTTCTTGCACCACTGGCCGTTGTTGTGTGGGGTGAGTGGAAACGAGGCATATGGCTTGACGGGCTTCTTCCGCCGTCTGCGTTTGTGCGGTGTAAACATGGAAACGCTCCTTGTGACAACCGGTGTCCTTGAAGATGCCAGAGGTAGTATAACCCCGAACGCGGTTGTCGTCAAGGTTGTCGTCACAGAAATTGGCGATTTTGCGTTGTTACGTAACTGCTTGAAACAGCATAGGTTAAGGGCCCATAGCTCAGCGGTAGAGCAGGGGACTCATAATCCCTTGGTCGTAGGTTCGAACCCTACTGGGCCCACCATTGCTAGGTAATGACAAGCGTTGATTCTTGGCGACTTTGGCGACGGTTTTCGCGGGTTTTCGCGAGTCCCCCACCTCGGTTACCTAACACCCTTTCTTGGCAAGTCATGGCAGGTGTTGGCGTACCGGGGTGTCTGCGCGCTGAAAGGGCGCTGCGCGCTGAAAGGCGGAAGGGCGGTCGGGAGGAAGAAACGTGCCCTACGTTCCGGTGGCCGCCAGGGCCTCGACGTTGGCCCGTGTGGCGTCGATGGAGGGCAGGGCGTCCAGTGCTCGCGTCTGGTCCACCAGTTGGAC
This sequence comes from Planctomycetota bacterium, assembly GCA_026386995.1. The sequence goes on from JAPLMO010000110.1 coordinate 2,003, forward strand.
GTGGGCGTACCTGCCAAGCGTGAGCATCGGCGTGGAATGGCGCGCGAGTTCCTGGGCGACCTTGATGTTCGCACCCGACCGGACCAGGCGGCTGACGTAGGTGTGCCGCAGGGCGTGGAAGTCGGCCTCCTGCTGGCCGAGCCAGAACGGACGGAAGAGGAACTTGTTGTCCACGAGTTTGAGGATGTCCCGCTGGTGCTCTCGGATGATTCGCCCGACGGTGTCTCCGGCGTCCTGCCGCACCAGCCGAGCCAGGAATCTCTGCCAACTGGTGTGGTCGCGTGTGTCGCGGTCGTCGTCTTCCAGGTACCCATAAATGGAGTTGAAGGCGATCCAGAGCGAGATCAGGCGGCCTTCCGGGTCGTCGGCCTTCTCGCTCCGCTCAAGCCAACTGAGGCCCCGCCACACGCGGATGCTGAAGGGCTGATTGGCTTGACGGACATCGCGCGGAATAGCCCGAAAGCGTTCCCGCAAACTTGTGGCCGGAGGCGGTGGCAAATCCGTCATCGCGGATTCCCGAATCGCCCCACACCTTCGGGACGGCGCCATTGTAAAGACCATCGGTTCGCTCTACCACAAATTGATTACCGTGTTTCTGTGGGCGGTACCCAGCCCTCTTCTTCCTGGCACCGTGTACCTCCAGCGAAGTCCGACCGGTCGTCTTGGCGCGGCCGCGGCGCCTTGATACGATGGGCCGGCCTTCAACGGCGTTACGGGAAGGGCACTAAAATCGGTGGACCAGCACAGTGGGGCAGGTGTGCGTCCCGCAAACTCCGTCCGATGTCTGATGGTTGAGTGGCCATCGAGGTGGCCAGGGAACCGGCATAGAGAAAGGGCGGCAGTC
>JAPLMO010000512.1 GCA_026386995.1 Planctomycetota bacterium
GGTTGTTGATGCCCACGCAGGCCGCGCCGCAGGCGATGGCCTTCTCGATGGCCTGCTCGCTGTGGGTCTCGGCCAGCACGTCCATGCCGAAACTGCCCGCCAGGCCCGCCAGGTCGGTCATCTCGGCCTGCTCAAGGGCCTCGGCGATGAGCAGGATCGCATCGGCCCCGGCCGCGCGGGCCTCGTAGACCTGGTCGGCGGCGATGAGGAAGTCCTTTCGGAGGACCGGCAGGCCGACCGCGGCCCGAACCTGGCGGAGGTGCTCGATGGAGCCGCCGAAGAACTCGCGGTCCGTCAGGCAACTGATGGCGTCGGCCCCGGCGTCGGCGTAGCGGCGGGCGATCTCGGCCGGCTCGAACGGCTCGATGATGATGCTGGCGGACGGAGAACGGTGCTTGACCTCGGCGATGATGCGGATGGGGTCGGCGCCGGAAAAGGGGACAGTCCCCTTTTCGCAACTGCGCGAAAAGGGTACAGCCCCCTTTTCCGGCAGGCCCTTCCTGCGGCGCAGTGCCCGGGCGAAGCCGCGCGGGGGTGGGGCGTCGCGGGCAGCGGACCTGAGGTCGGCCCGGCGCTGGGCCAGGTCGGCAACCTCGCGGCGTTTGACGGCCAGGATTTTGTCGAGGATGTCTGGCATTTTGCCCCTCAGAACGCGCCGCGAAACAACTGTGGCACGGCTGGCTTGCCCAGCCGTGGGGAGCATTGCGGCGTTTCGCCACGGCTGGGCAAGCCAGCCGTGCCACATCCGGGTGACGGAACACTACGTTACTTCGCAACTTGGGGCTCGTCCACCCTTTTTGCTTGAAGCCCGGCGGGGGTCTCCCTAGAATGCGTTGCGGGTGTTAGAAATCCCCCCGCCGCGAATCATCACCTTGGGTACGACAAGGAGCACCGGTTGCAGACACTGGCCGTCTCGACCAGCGCGCGGGTCGAGATGATCGACATCACGTCCGACGTGGCCGAGGCCATCCGCAAGGAGAACGTCTCGGAGGGGATCGCGGTCGTTTTTGTCCCGCACACCACTGCTGCCGTCACCATCAACGAGAATGCCGACCCGGACGTGGTGCGCGATATTCTGGCCGAGACCAGCAAGATCGTCCCGTTCGACGACCATTACGAGCACGGCGAGGGGAACTCGGCGGCCCACATCAAGTCGTGCCTGGTGGGACCGTCGCTTACGCTGATCGTATCGGGCGGGCGGCCGGTCCTGGGCACGTGGCAGGCGGTATACTTCTGCGAGTTCGACGGGCCGCGCCGGCGGAAGGTGCACGTGACGGTAAAGTAGTTACGACAACGGCTTCTTGGTTAGCCGCCCATCTTGATGGGCGCGTGTGAGGCGATGAAACGACGCATCGAAAACGATCCGCAGCAGGCCCCCGATGCCCCGCGGCATCATTGCGGCCTATTCGGCATTTGCGGGGCCGAGCGGGCCGCGGAACTGGCGCACCTGGGCCTCTACGCCCTCCAGCACAGGGGCCAGGAGAGCGCCGGCATCGCCGTCAGCGATGGCAAGCGGATCACCTGCCACAAGGGCATGGGCCTCGTGTCCAGCGTTTTTGCCGACAAGACCATCTTCCAGCGTCTCGGCGGCCAAGCGGCCATCGCGCATAACCGTTACTCCACGACCGGGTCCTCGAACATCACGAACGCCCAGCCGCTGTGCGTCGAGTTCAAGTGCGGCCAGTTGGCGGCGGCCCACAACGGGAACCTGGTGAACGCGGCGGACCTCAGGCGCGCGATGGAACGCGACGGGTCGATTTTCCAGACCACGGCCGACTCTGAGATCGTGCTGCACCTGGTGGCCCGCGCGGCGGAAGGCCCCCTGCCCGACATGATCGCCCAGGCCCTCTCGAAAGTCGTGGGGGCGTACTGCTTCCTCTTCTTGTCGCGCGACCGGCTGATCGCTGTGCGCGACCCGATGGGATTCCGGCCGCTGTGCCTGGGCAGCCTGAACGATGCGCCGGTTGTGGCGTCGGAATCGTGCGCCCTGGACATCATCGGGGCGGACTACGTGCGCGGGATCGACCCGGGCGAAATGGTCATCCTGACGCCCGACGGCGTCGAGAACCGGCACTTGCCGGTGGCGCCGCGGCGTGCGATGTGCATCTTCGAGTACATTTACATTTCGCGGCCCGACAGCCGCGTCTTCGGTACGATGTGCGACAAGATCCGCCGCGCGTTCGGCCGACGCCTCGCCGCCGAGCACCCGGCCCAGGCCGACATCGTCATCGCCGTGCCCGACTCGGCCAACACGGCGGCCCTGGGGTACTCCGAGGCGTCTGGCATCCGGTTCGAGATCGGCCTTATCCGGAGCCACTACATCGGGCGCACGTTCATCGCCCCGCACCAGAGCGAGCGGGACCTGAAGGTGCACCTGAAGTTCAACCCCGTCACGGGGGTCCTGAGGGGCAAGCGCGTCGTGGTGGTCGAGGACTCGATCGTGCGCGGGACGACGCTGAAGCAGTTGATCCGGATGATCCGCAGCGCGGGGGCCGCCGAGGTCCACGTGCGCGTCGGCAGCCCGCCCATCCGCTGCCCGTGCTTCTACGGGGTGGACATGTCGACGCGGAAGGAACTGATCGCCGCGTCGCACAGCGTCCAGGAGGTGTCCGACTTCATCGGGGCGAATTCCCTCGGGCACCTCTCGGTCGAGGAGATGCTGAAGACCGTTTCCGCCCCGGCGGATATGTGCACGGCCTGCTTCACGGGCGATTATCCGACGGAGGTGCCCGTGGCCTTCAAGAAGGAACAATTCGACGTCGCACGGACGGGAGCACTGTAGTGGTGCGTCGCATTTGTTCTTACGGATCGAGTAGTGTCGCGCGGTGGGCAGTCCTGCCCACCGCGCGGCGGGCAAGACTGCCCGCCGCGCGAACGCTTGTTACGTTTTCCACAGTGACGGAGCCTTAGATGCCCACGCCCGCAGTGCTGGCCCTGGAAGACGGGCAGGTTTACGAAGGCCGCGCCTTCGGCGCCATCGGCGAGGCCGCCGGCGAAATCGTCTTTAACACCTCCATGACCGGCTACCAGGAGGTGATAACCGACCCGTCGTACCGCGGCCAGATCGTCGCCATGACGTACCCGCTGATCGGCAACTACGGCGTCAACGAAGAAGACGTGGAGTCGCACCGGCCGTGGCTCGAAGGCTTCGTGGTCAAGGAAGTCTCGCGCCTGACGAGCAACTGGCGGGCCACCAAGGGCCTCGACGAGTACCTGCGCGACGCCGGCGTTCCCGGCATCGAGGGGCTGGACACCCGCTCCCTGACCAAGCACATCCGCACGGCCGGGGCGATGCGGGCGGTCCTCTCGAGCACCGACCCTGACTCCCAGCGCGCCGTCGAGCGGGCGAAGGCGTCCCTCGGCCTGGAGGGGCGGGACCTCATCCGCGAAGTCACCTGCGCCAAGGCCTGGGACTGGGAAGCCGACGGCGCCTCAGGGCCGAAGGTCGTCGTCATGGACTACGGCGTCAAGTACGGCATCCTGAACCGCCTGAAGGAACTCGGCTGCCGCGTGCGCGTGCTGCCGGCCGGCGCAAGTTACGAAGACGTGGCGGCCGAGCAGCCCGAAGGCGTGGTGCTCTCGAACGGCCCCGGCGACCCGTCGGCCGTCCCCTACGCCGTGGCGACCGTGCGGAAGTTGATCGAGAAGCCTCCCGGCGCGAGGCCCCTGCCCATCTTCGGCATCTGCATGGGCCACCAGATTCTGGGGCAGGCGTTCGGCGGCAAGACCTTCAAACTCAAGTTCGGCCACCACGGGGCGAACCATCCGACGAATGACCTCCGGACGGGCAAGGTCGACATCACCGTGCAGAACCACGGGTTCTGCGTCGACATCGCGTCGCTGGCCGACCGCGACATGGAAATCACGCACCTGAACCTCAACGACCAGACGCTGGAAGGGATGCGGCACAAGCGGCTGCCGGTCTTCTCGGTGCAGTTCCACCCGGAGGCGTCGCCCGGGCCGCACGACGCGCAGTACCTCTTCCGGCGGTTTCTCGACCTGTTGCAGGGGAGCCATGCCCAGGCGTAACGACATCCACAAGATCCTCATCATCGGCTCGGGCCCGATCATCATCGGCCAGGGGTGCGAGTTCGACTATTCCGGCACGCAGGCCTGCAAGGCCCTGAAGGCCGAAGGGTACGAGGTCGTCCTCATCAACTCCAACCCGGCGACGATCATGACCGACCCCTCGGTCGGCGACCGGACGTACATCGAGCCGATCACGGCGGAGTTCATCGAGGCGGTTATCCGCCGCGAAAAGCCCGATGCGCTCCTGCCCACCGTGGGCGGACAGACGGCCCTCAACGCCGCCGAGGAACTCGCCAGGACCGGCGTCCTGGACCGCTACAAGGTCGAGATGATCGGCGCCAACCCCGCGGCGATCGAAAAGGCCGAGGACCGCGACCTCTTCAAGAAGGCGATGGAAAAAATCGGCCTTCACGTGCCCGCCAGCCGCGTCGTCAAGAGCGTCGAAGAAGCCCTCGTCACGGCCGCTGAAATCGGCCTGCCAGTCATCCTGCGCCCCAGCTTCACGCTGGGCGGCACGGGCGGCGGCGTGGCCTTCAA
>JAPLMO010000476.1 GCA_026386995.1 Planctomycetota bacterium
TCAAGAACTTCTCCAGTTCCTTGCCCATGTTCTTGATCTGAAGCACATCCATGTCCCGCTCCTTCCAACCCCTGTGGCTGGAAGGACTTATCGTCGAAAGCGGACAGGCTTCTTGAGCCTATGTCGCGCTGTGGTATTAGAGGTTCGACTCCTCTTGGGGACGCCATTTTTCTCGCCGCCGCCCGTCAGTAGGCCCCGTACTCGCGGATCGCGTCGAACATCGCCACGACGTTTTCCACGGGCGTCTCCTCGAGGATGGAATCGTGGCTGGCGCCGGCGACGTACCCGCCGCCGGGCTTCATGATGGCCAGGACCTCTCGCGTCTTCTGCCGCACCACCTCCGGCGTCCCCTTGATGAGCACGTGGTGCGAGTCGATCGCGCCGTTAAAGAGGATGCGGCCGCCGAACTCGCGCTTCAGCGCCGCCAGGTCCATCCCCGCGCACGACGGCTGCACGGCGTGCAGGCCGTCGAGGCCGGCCGCGATCAGGTCCGGAATGAGCGGCGCAAAACCTCCGCAGCAGTGCATCATGACCTTCAATTTGCAGGCGTGCCCGAGGTCAATCAGACGCTTGATATGCGGCAGGACGAACCGCCGGAACAGGGCGGGGCTGAGCAGGGGCCCCGTCTGGCTGCCGAGGTCATTACCGATAAAGAATATGTCGATGACGCTTGAGGCCGCGTCGAAGATCCGACGGCTGACCGCGGCGTAGTAGTCCGCCATGTGCCGCATGAGGGCGTCGACCGTCTCGGGCGAGTCGTACATCGCCAGATACAGGCCCTCCATGCCCATGAGGTCGATGGCATCGTGCCAGAAGGGCGACCAGTCGCCGCCGAGGATGGCGTAGCGGCCCTGGTGCGATGCGGCCTCGGCGCGGATCGCCGAGACGTTCATCCACTTCGGGTCGGGCCACGGGTGCTCGTGCACCTGAGCGAGCGTCGCGCCGGCGAGCGGGTGGCTGATGGGCTGGCCGTAGCCCATGCCGTGGCGCTCGACGCCGAAGGGCGTCCGCGACGCCGCGCCCGGCGACAGCGGAAACACGGGCCCGGCATACTTGGCGAACACGCGGCGGAAATCGTCGCCGAACCTTATGCGCAGGGCCTCGTCGTCGGCTACGCCGAGTTCGCGCTTCGCCTTCGCCCAGAACTCGGCCGATGAGCCGCACCAGGCCGGCACGCGGTCGGGCTCCTGGTGGGCGAAGGCCGTCAGGACACGCTCTCGAGAGTTCATTCGCTCGCGCCTCCATTAGCCGGGTGGCATGGCCACGCTGTTGCGTGGTATCTGTTTAGCGTAGAGTGCCGGGTGGCATGGTCACGCTTTTGCGTGACCATGGGCCTCGAACGGCGCCTGGCCCGTCACTGCGACATGGTCACGCAAAAGCGTGACCATGCCACCCTCTTCTTCCCCTCTTCCGCGGCGGGCAGAGGGGAAAGATATCAATCCATGTGAAACGCTTCAGGCAGGTTCGCCCACCACTCGCCTTTGGCCCGTATCGGAACCGGCTCCTGGCAGGGCTCGCAGTACGACCACCACCGCCGCGTGGTCGGGTCGGCGGCCATCTTGGCCATGTCGGCGGCGAAGTCCGTGCCGTGATACTCGAAGTAACTGAAGAGGTAGAACTTACCTTTCTCGACCTCGGCCACGTAGATCGTGTAATTCCGGATGTTGCACTTCTTGATCGTCGTCAGCACGTCCGGCCACACGGCGGCGTGCAGGCGCTTGTACTCTTCCAGTTTCTCGGCCTTCAGGCCGATGACCATGCCGTAACGTTGCATTGTGTTTCTCCGAGCCATGATTGGTGGGAGCATAGCACCCACCCTACATTACTATGAATCCCCCAGCGAGAGCGGATACCGCCCGTGCTCGCGCACCAGTTGCACCACGTAGTCGTACGTCGCCGGGTTGACGTTGTCGGGCACCGAGTGGTCGGACTGGAAGATGTACCCGCCGCCGCGTGCCGCGCCGAGTTTCCTCAGCACCTCTCGCCGCACCTTTTCGCGGTCGTTCGTGGCCAGCACGCGCACGTCGATGTTCCCGTTGAACGCCCACCTGTCGCCGAATCGGCGCTTGAGGTCCACCACGTCGAGGCCCGCCTTGGCCTCCAGCGGGTTATACGCATCCACGCCGGCCTCGATCAGGTCCTCGTAGACCGCGCCGGCGTTACCGCAACCGTGATAGATGGTCTTCAGGCCGTGCTTGTGTGCCGCATCGCATATCCGCCTGACCTGCGGCTTAAACACCTCGCGCCAGTACTTCGGGGAAAAGAGCATGCCGTGGTCGTAGGCGATGTCGCCCCAGACGTAGAGGCCCCGCAGTTTTCCGCCCGCCGCCGCAATCTGGCCCTCCGTGATGCCGACGAGAAAATCGCCCAGCCTTTCGACGAACCGGGCCATCCGCTCGGGGGCCTCGGCCAGTTTCATCAGGACGTTCTCGGAGCCCATGATCCGCCAGATCATCTCGTACGGTTCGCACACGCTGCCGAAGACGCAGAAGTCGTCGGCGCACGAGTTCACGCGGTCCACGAACGAGGGCAGCCCCAGCACCAGATCGTCGCCCACCGAGTTGATCTGGTCGTCGATGGCCGCGAAGTACCGCCGCCGGTCGGCGGGAGAGTCAAACTGGAGGGCCTCCATCTGCTCAAACGTCTTGGTATCGAAATCATTATAATGCGGCATGGGGAAGGTGCTGTGGCGCTCGATGGTCGCCCCGAAGCCGGTCCGCACGACCTTCCGCTCGGCCGAGTCCTCCACCACCTGGATGCCCGAGATGTGCGGGTCCATGTTCGGCGTGACGACGATGAGGTCCAGGTCCCAGTGCTTGTAGGGGTTGAAGGAGTCGCCGAACTGGCGGCGGCAGCGGCGGACGAAGTTGGTCCAGAAGAACTCGCCCACGGGGACGCGGTCGGCCTCGCGATGTTCGAGGGCCGCTATCACGCGCTCGGTTTTGGCCTGGGCTCGGTTCATATTACGCCTCGCAAAACGCTTGCAACGTTTGCCGTCGCTATAACGTTTAGCCGTCGCCGCACACGGCGACGATTATCATAAACGCGGCCGTGTGCGGCCGCGGCTAAACGCACGGGGGCACGGCCCCGGCTATGTGTACGTGCACTCCCTTGCCGCCTCGGCCATCGCCCGCAGATTCGCGGGCGGCGTATCGAAAAAGTGGTCCGACGCCGACAGGATGTACCCGCCGTCCTTGCCGAATCCATCGAACAGCCGGTGCACTTCTTTGCGGATTATCTCGCGGTTGCCGCTCGTCAGGATGTTGGACTGATCCATCCCGCCGATCATCGCCACCTTGCCGGCGAAGGCCTTGCGGACTTCGCGCGGCTCGGTGATGTTGCCGCCCACGCCCGGGGGCGAGAGCGTCTCGGAGGCGTCGGTCTCGTTCTTGATAATGAGGTCCAGGATGTGCATCATCCCGCCGCAGGTGTGGTACGTGGTCCGGAGGCCCGCATCATGGACCGCGCGGTGGATTTGGCGGTCGTACGGCAGGCAGAACTCGCGGTGGAGTTTCGGCGAGATGACCGTGTCGCTGGCGGCCCCGCCGCCGGTCTCGATGAGGTCGAACTTCGCCCCGCGGAGCGATTCCTCGACGAACCGCAGTTTCTTTTCGCACAGGACCTGCATCAGCCGGTGGACCCAGTCGGGGTTGTCGAACGTCTCCATGATGAGTTTCTGCACGTCCATCAGGCAGCAGGCGTGCTGCCAGCAGCCGGCCTGGTCGCCCCAGACGAATCCGCGCAGGATGCCCGCGTCGCCGAGGGCATCGTATTGAGCCGCCACGTCCTTCTTGTCCAGCCGCGCCACGGGCATGTATTTTTCGATGAGGTCCACGTCTTCGTGGCGCTTGATAAGGTACTCCAGGATCCACGTGGTCGTCTCGTTGGTGCCGGTCTTGTAGGTGAGCGTGCCGCCGGGCGTATGGATGGTGTGATTCAGAATGCGGTTCTCGGGGCCGGAGTCGCCGACCTCGATCTCTTCGCGCCACTCGGGGGTCTGGAGGATGAAGTGCTCGGCGTCGGGAATCCAGAACTGGCCCATGGTGGCGAAGTACTGGATGGAGGCGTCCAGGCCGGTGGCCTTGAACGCCGTCAGCGCGTCCATGCGGCCCATGAAATGGTCGAGGTGATACTGCTGCCACTGGTGGATGGTGACGGGCAGGCGATCGGGCCTTTCCCTCGCCAGGGCACGCAACATTCTTTCTTTACTGGTCACCGTTTCCTCCCGGTGTGGCGTCCGTGCCATCCCGGTGTTGTTCAATCCGCAATCCGCAATTCGCAATCCGCAATGGTTTCACCACGGCGCCGGCAGATACTGGTCCACGTCGTCCTTGGTGATGATGTGCTTGGGCAGATAGTAAACGGGCCTTGCGATTTCCTTGCCGCAGAACCAGTCGGCGGCGATCTTCATTGGCAGTGCCCCGTCCGCCTCGGCGGACTGGCACGTGATGGCGTGCAGCGTTCCGGCCTTGATAAAGTCCATGCCGACCTTGGAGTGGCCGGCGGCCACGCGGATGATGTCCTCGCGCCCGGCCGCCTTGCACGCCTGGTTGATGCCGATCTGGACGCCCGAGTCGTCGGCGCTCACGATGCCCTTCAACTCGTCCTTGTACTTGGCGAGCCAGTCGGAGACGACCTGCATGGTCTTTTCGGCCTCGAGTTTCGTGGTCTGCTTCTCCAGGAGTTTCATCTTCGGGGCGATTTTTTTCAGTTCCGTGATGATCGAGTGCGTCCGCGAGAAGTACGGCGACCCGCCCGGCATGTGCTGGACGATGCAGTACCCGCCCTCGTAGTTCATCCGCTTGGCGAACTCCCTGGTGAGCATCCGGATCTGGCCCCAGTCGTCCGGCCCGGTCCACGTCAGGACGTACGGCATGCCGGAGTCCACCGGGATCAGGTTCGACGCGATGACCGGGATGCCCGCCTGGTTCAGTTTCCGCAGCATCGGCACCACGCTCTTTGCGTCGACCGGGAAGATTATCACCAGGTCCGGCCGCTCGTTGATCACCTGGTCTACCTGCTGCGACTGGATGTTGACGTCGGCGTTGCCGGCCGTCAGGGTCTTAAGTTGGATACCGTACGCGTCGGCGATCTTCTGCATGCCGCGCGTGTACGCGGTGGTGTAGGGGTGGTCCATGTGGCGGAGGCACACGACACGCTTCCCCTTTGCGCCCGACCGGGGCGACTTAGGGAGGTTGATCTTCTCGCACCGCCACCCGGCGTACTCCATGTCGTACCAGTGCAGCGGATCGTCCTCGGGCAGGGCCTCGGGGTCGGCCGGTCTTGCGGGTGGCACAAGGGGCGACTCATCCACGATGATGAGCGGCTGGTTGTTCGTGCCGAGGATCTTCGAGACGTCGATGGCCAGGCCCTCCTGGCAGGCCTTCTGCATCTCGGCCGCGGTCATCTGGCTGCCTTGCTCGCCCTGGCAGCCTGCGGCGGCCGCCGCAAGTCCGGCCAATAACAAAATGCAGGCTTGTCGCTTCACGCAAACCCTCCTCCCAAAGAACTTGACAGGCGGTAAAGAACTTGACAAACGCTGAAGTTGAGTCATAATATAGACGATGTAAGAAGCAAGTACAGCCCTAGCCTTATGGCTTAGGGCTTGGCCTCTGACCCCGTGAGCCAGCAAATCACGGGGTACTTTTTTTCCAGAAGAGGCGGCCCTCCGTGCAGTACCTCTCAAGATTGTGGCCGGCCACGTACGCGCTCGAGAATTTCCAACCGCCGTTCTTGCGGGGTTCGAGCCAGACAACATACCCCTCCTGCCGCAAGAGATAGAACCTGTTCGGTGGCCGATCATCGAGGTGGCGTCCGCCATCTTTGGGCGGGATCAACCAGCACTCGCTTCCATCGATCTCGCCTGCCACCAGGGGGCCGATCCAAGCGATCCTTTCACCTCTTGAACGTTCAAACCTGTCCTTGGCATATTGCCGGCTGGTCTTCTCCTTCGAGGTGTAGAAAGCATGCACGAAACGGTCCTCGAAGAAGACCACGTCTTGCCCATCATGTGTCTTCCTGATTCCCACCCACCCCGTTCGAGTCTCACAGTCCAGGTAGAGTTCCGCGTACTTCTCAAAGACGACCTGTTCCGCTTCCTCGTCAGAGAAGGCGCTCAGATCTAGAAACAGTTCCGCGAGAACGGCATTCATGGGTCAATCCAGGTTGATGCGAAAGATGTTGAACTTGTCTTCCGAAGGCGGCGTTCGCACTTGCAGCGATGCCAGTCCCGCCCGTCGGGCAATATGTTGCGCCAATTGCTCCTTCGCGCTTTCCGGCCGCAAAGCTTTGTTGAAGGCCGCGGCAACAGCCCCTGTGAGAAGATCGCACAGTTGGGCCAAAGGCGTTTCGCCGGAGTCGATGACCGTCAAGTCGGCAATCCACGCCTGACCCCGCAAGTGCCTTTCCAGGTAGGTCTTGAGAGTTGTGTAGCGATCCGCCCCGCGATTGGTCTTCCGGTCTATCAGGATGACGTATTCGTTGCCGGCCAACAACCACTTCTCCAGCATCTCGTAGTAGAACTTATAGAAAGCCAGTTCCTGGTCCTTGCCGTGGAGTTCCATCTTCACCCGCTTTTGCTCCACGGCGATGGTCCTGAACCGCAGTTCATGCTGGTCGAAGAAGAAATCCACCAGGCGGCGGTAGGCATCCGTGTGTGCGCGACTGACTTTGTGCCACTTAATCTCCCCGCGCAATTCCATTTGCACGGCCAAACGGCGGAACGCACGCGAGAGATCATCGCGCGCATCACGGTGAACCCACAGGCTGCCGATAGCCATGAAAGGGTGGTGTTCCGCCATGTCATGGCAACTCTCGTCGCAGTAGACGACGATCTCTGGTACCTCAGCCATGTTGCGTCCGACTCCTTCCTTGGTTTAGGGGCTGGCGTACTACCCCGCGCCACCCGATCGAAGTTCCCTCAAGAGGTCCTGCCGCTGGCCGCGCTTCTTCTGGCGGCGGTGCTCCGCGAAAGCATCGTACAAGATTACCAGCGCGAGCACCAGACCGCTGGCCATCAGTTGAACCTCGTACCCTTCGCCGCGGCAGTTGAGGCCGTTGATGAGGGCCGCCAGCGCCACCAGGGCCGCCGCCGTGTCGATGAGGCTGCCCTTGCCGCCCTGCATCGACGTGCCGCCGATGATGACCGCGGCGACGACCGCCATTAGGGCGTTGTCGCCGAGGGTCGGGTTAGCGCCGGCCTCGCTCATCGCCACCAGCGCCCCTCCGAAGGTCGAGAGCACGCCCGATGCAACGAACGCGCCGACGACGTACCGGTCGGTCGCCAGGCCCGAGAACCACGCCGTCTGCGCGTTGCCGCCCAAGAGGTAAAAGCCGCGCCCCACCGGCGTCCACCGGAGAACCGCCGCCGCAAGGGCCACCACCGCTAACTGGATGATGATCGCCGGCGTGACGACCGCCCCCGCCGGCTGGAGCCAGTCGGAGAGCGCGAAACCTTTGGCCGGTATCGTCCCGCCGCCGCAATAGATGAACACCGCGTTCTGCACGATAATCATGGTGCCCAGCGTGACGATGAAGGAGTTGATTCGGGCCTTCGCCACCAGGAGGCCGTTCACCAGGCCCAGCGCCAGGCCGCACACCAGCGCCGCCGCAAGTCCGCCCGCCCATCCGAGTTGCGGCTCAAGGCCCACCGCCATCATGCCGCCCAGCGTCATCGCCGGGCCGATGGAGAGGTCCAGGTGGCCGCAGATCATCACGAGGTTGAACCCCGCCGCCGCGGGCAGGTTTATGCCGGCGGCCTTGAGGATGTTTCCGAGGTTCCCCGTCGTCAGGAACCGCGGCGCAATCTGGGCCATGACCGCGAAAATCGCGGCCAGCAGCAGGTAGACCTTGTACCGATAGGCCCACGCCAGGCCCTTGCCGAGGGTCCCGCCGCGGCCATGCGGCAAAGCGGGATGTTCGCCGCCGTCACGCATCGTCCAGCCCGGACCTCCTGCGGGAATATGAGTTCACGCCCACGACCAGGATGAATACGACCCCCTGCACGATCGCCTTCTCGAATTCGCCGAACGTAAAGTCCCCGATCCTCACGAGCGACAGGACGCTCGACAGCAGGGCAATGACCACCACGCCGCCGATCACGCCCAGGATGCTCCCCCGTCCGCCGGCGAGCGTCATGCCGCCCACCACCACCGCCGTGATGGCCGCAAAGTCGTAGCCCTTGCCGATGTACTGTGCGCCCACCTTGTTGAAACTCGTCAGCAGAATGCCGGCGACGGCGGAGGCGGCCGCCGAAATCAGGAACGCCGTCATCACCGTCCGCCGCACGTTGACGCCCGTCATCCGCGCGACCTCGTACGACGAGCCCACGAGTCTGAGTTGCTCGCCGTACCCCGTGTGCCGCATGAGGAGGTAACCGAGCACCGCCATCACCGCCAGCGCCGCGACGGGCAGGGGAACCATCCCCAGCACCTGCCCGTGGTAGAGGTCCAGGAAGGCGGCCCCGGCAGGCGTGGCGGCGTCGGGATAAACCTGCGCCCCGGCGTACGCCTTGCGGATGACGCCCGAGAGGACCGACATCATCGCCAGCGTCCAGATGATCGGGTTCAGGCGCAGGTATCCGACCACGAGGCCGTTGATGAGCCCGACGGCCATGCCCGCCGCCATCCCCGCCGCCATGCCGGCGATGAATCCGTACTTCAGCGCCGAGACCGCAACGATGCCCGAAAGGGCCATGATCCCCGGAATCGACAGGTCCACGTAGTGTTGGCTGTACGTGATGAACGCGACGCCGACCGAAACGATCCCCAATAGCGCCACCGCCAGCGCGGTCTGAATGAGATACTTCTGCGTCAGGAACTCCGGTGAAACGGTGCTTCCGAGGACCGCGAGGACGAGCGCCAGCCCGTAGACGACCAGCAGACTCGTGGCCTCGCGCAAGCGGCCTTGCGTCCGCAGGCCCATGCTCGGTTTGGCGGCAGCGCGGCTCATAGGGGCGCGAGTTCTCCTTCGCCGTTGGCGGCCAGGAGGGCGGCGTTTTCGCTGCGCCGCTCGTCGGGCAGCCGGCCGATGAGGCGGCCCTTGCGCATGATGACGATGCGGTCCGACAGGCCCACCAGTTCGGGCAGGTCGGAGGAGATGAGCACGATGCACTTGCCCATGTCGGCCAGCGCGCAGATCACCTTGTGGATGGTAACCTTGGCGCCCACGTCCACGCCGCGCGTCGGCTCGTCCAGGATGAGCACCTTGGGGCCCGTGGTCAGCCACTTCGCCAGAAGCACTTTCTGCTGGTTGCCGCCCGAGAGGCTGCCGGCCGGCCGCGATGGGTCGGGCGGGTGCACCTGGAGCGTGTCGATGAGGTCCGCTATCAGCCCCCGCCCGCGCCCCCGAAAATACAGGCCCGCCGTGCACAGTAGCGGAATGATCGTCGAAAGGATGTTTGCCGCAACGTCCAGCCGCAGGGCGAGGCCCTGGGTCTTGCGGTCCTCGGTAAGGTAGGCGAGGCCCGCCCGGATGGCCTCGCGGTAATTGCGTGGCGTAACCGGCGTGCCGCCCAGGCGGATGCAGCCGGCGTCGATCGGGTCGATGCCGCAGATCGAGCGGGCCAGTTCGCTCCGCCCGGCCCCCGACAGGCCGCAGATGCCCAGGATTTCGCCCTCGCCGGCGGCGAACGAAACGTTGTGGAAGAACCCGTAGCGGCTCAGGTTCTCGACGCGGAGTTTCTCCGGCCCGGGGCGCGTCTCTCGCCGGGCGTAAAGGTCCGAGACCGCGCGGCCGACCATCAACTCCACCAGTGCGGCGGGGGTGACCTCGCGCATCTCGTGCGTGGCCACCTTCTTGCCGTCGCGCAGGACCGTCACGCGGTCGGCGATCTCGAAGATCTCGGGCAGGTGGTGCGAGATGTAGATGATCGCCAGCCCCTGCCGCCGCAGGGTGCGGATGACCTCGAACAGCCGCTCCACTTCGTCGCGCCCCAGCGCGCTGGTGGGTTCGTCCATCACTAGGATGCACGGGTTGTTGCCGAGGGCCTTGGCGATCTCCACCAGTTGGGCCTCGTGCTGGCTGATCTCCTCGACCGGCCTCTCGGGGTCCAGCCGCAGGCCCATGCGGGCCAGGCAGCGGCGGGCCTCGGCCAGCATCGCGCGGCGGTCAAGCAGGGGCCCGCGCCTCGGCAGACGCCCGGCCAATACGTTCTCGGCGATCGAGAGGGCAGGGGCAAGGCTCAACTCCTGGTGGATCATCTGGATGCCGACGGCCTTGGCCGCCGCGGGGGAGTGAAGGGACACCTCTTTGCTGTTAATCAGTATGCGGCCGGTGTAATCGTCGAACGCACCGGCGATCATCTTGGTGAGCGTGGACTTGCCGGCCCCGTTCTCGCCGACCAGTGCGTGGACCTCCCCGGCGTTGACCGCCAGGTCCACGCCGTCCACGGCCAGCGTGCCGGGGTACCGCTTGCTTACGCCCAGCATTTGGAGAGCAACGCCGAATTCGGCCACGCCGCAACCCTTTGGCTTTCCGGCGACCGGCAAGAGAGTAGCATCTTCGGGGCGGGGTTTCAAACAAGGTTTGTTCCCAGGTACTACAGCGCCACTTGGGCAGGATTCGCGCGGCGGGTCTCCTGACCCGCCGCGCGTAGCGGTATTCTCGCCCGCGCCGGAGGTGATTCTTGCGCGGTGGGTCCGGAGACCCACCGCGCAAGAGCGCAAGTGGCGCTGTAGTGCTACGTTGTAACACGTCAATCTCGGATTTTGGAAACCACCCCAGAGCCTCCCGCGTTCCTGGTATAACCAAGTCATGCGTGAAGAATCTGCGGCGGTCGTGGACAGGCCGCCGCAGGGGAACCAAGTTCAAGGAGGCGGACATGAAGATGCTGCTGGTTGTGTCGGTGGTTCTGGCGATGGGCGCCGCGGTTTGCTATGCCGAGGACATGGTGGATAACCCGGCGTACAAACTCTGGGCGTCGTTCAAGGTCGGTGCGATGGTCAAGACCGAGATGAACACTGTGGCCGGCGACATGAAGACGCAAATGGAACAGACCCAGACGCTGAAGGAGGTCACGCCGGAGAAGGCGGTCGTTGAGGTCAAGATGGCCATGACCGTGGCCGGCAACAAGACGGAAATGCCTGCCAGTGCCATGGAAATCCCGGCCAAGATCGAGAAGGGCAAGATTGCGACGAAGCCCGACGTCGAGGTTAAGGAAGGCTCGGAAGAGATCGAGGTCGCCGGCAAAAAAATGCAGTGCAAGTGGACGGAAACCAAAATGAAACAGGGCGACATGACCATCACGAGCAAGGTCTGGACCGCCCCGGAGATCCCCGGCTCGATGGCCAAGATGGAGTCCAAGACCGAAGGCGAGGTCAAGAGCGAGACCTCCATGAAGGTCGTCGAGTTCAAGACCGGCGGGTAATACTACATCGCAACTTAAGCCTTCGCGCGGCGGAGCAGGAGACCCGCCGCGCGAAACAGCCTTCTCGCAAGCGCCAACGACGATTCTTGCGCGGTGGGTCCGGAGGCCCACCGCGCAAAGGCTCAAGCATGTAGGGTGGGTGCTATGCACCCACGCGGTTGCCACGCCGACGCCTGAGCAG
>JAPLMO010000160.1 GCA_026386995.1 Planctomycetota bacterium
GGCGGTCGGCAAGCAGCGCAGCGAGGAGGTCCTGGGCCAGGCGCGCAAACTGATGGACGTGATGGACCCGTTCCTGCCGATCCGCGACGTTCCGGTCGAAAGTCTGGCCGAGGCCCTCGCGACCGAGCATCCGCAGGTGGCGGCCGTCGTGCTGATGGAACTGCCCCTCGACAAGAGCGCCGCCCTGATTCCGCTGCTCGCCGACGCCACTCGCCGCGAGGCCGTCTGTCGCATGACGTGCGGTGAGGGCGTTTCTCTGGAGGTCCGGGCCCGCGTGGCGGCCATGATCCGCGAGCGCCTGGAGGCGTCCCGCAAGGCCGAGGCCCGCCCCGTGGTTGCCGCAACTGGTCCGCAACCCGTGTCGTACAAGGCCAAGGCAAAGGTCCAGGCCAAGTTACGCCAGGTCGCCTTGTTGCTGCGGAACCTTGCCGTGGAACTGCGGGACAGCCTCGTCAAGGGCCTCGCGGAACACAGCGCCGAGCAGGCCGAGACCGTCCGGAATCTCATGGTGACGTGGTCGGATATCCCAGCCATCAATGATCGGAATATCCAGGAAGTGCTGCGAAACGTGGACGCGCGGAACCTGGCGATGGCCCTCGTGGGGGCCGATGCCGCAATTGTCGCCAAGATACGCGGCAACATCTCCGAACGCGCCCGCGCCATGATTGACGAAGAAACGCAACTCATGAAGAATCCCAAGGCCGACGAAATCGAGGGCGCCCGAGAGACGATCCTCGGGTACCTCAGGCAGATGAACGCAACGGGCGGCCTGGAGTTCGGAGGGAAGTGACGCTGTGGCCGAAACGCTGGTCTTCGACGTGCCGGGTCCGCTCCAGTCCGTCACCGTTGTCGCGCCGCCCGCATCGGCGGCCGCACAGGGCGCGGCCGGGGGCGCAGGCGGCGCGGCGGGGGCCCCGGGCCCGGCTGCCGCACCGACGGTCGAGGATGAACGGCTGGGGCTCCAGGAGCAGCGCAAGGGCCTGGAGCAGACCCGGGCGGCGCTGGAGAGCGCCGTCAAGGCCGTCCAGGCGCTCGAGGCGGAAATCGTGAGCGGCGCCGAGTCGCAACTTGTGGCCCTGGCGCTGGAGATCGCCGGCAAGATACTTGTGCAGACAATCGAGGACGGTAAGTACCGGATCGAGCCGATCGTCCGCGAGGCGCTTCGGCGCATCCCGTCGCGGTGCAACATCGTGGTGCGTCTCAATCCGCAGGATCTGGCCCGGTGGCAGGAGGCCGCCGCCACGGTCCCCGTGGTCGGGCTGAAGTTGACGGCCGACCCTGGCGTCCGCAAGGCCGAGTGCGTGGTCGAGTGTGCCGAGGCCGTCGTCTCGGCCACGGTCGCCGAAGGCCTCGCGCGGGCGGCCGAAGCGATGAAAAAGCAGGACTGAACATGGCCGTGCTCAACCTCGACAAATATCGCCGGCGCGTGCGGGAAGCCGACCTGATGGCTTGCCACGGCGCCGTCGTTCGCGTGACGGGGCTGACGGTGGAGTCGAAAGGCCCGCCGGTCGGCCTCGGCCAACTCTGCGACATTCTTATGAGCGACGGCCGGCGCGTCATGGCCGAGGTGGTTGGTTTCAACCACGAGTTGCGGATCCTGCTGCCGCTGGAGAACATTGCCGGCATCGGTCCGGGCAGCCCCGTCTGCGCCCGTACGGAGCCGAGGTGCCTGGCGCTCAGCGAGAAGGTCCTCGGTCGCGTGCTCGACGGCCTGGGCCGGCCCATCGACGGCAAGGGCCCGCTCAGCGGCGCGGACCAGTGGCCCCTGGATAACGTGAGCCCGCCGCCCCTCTCGCGCCGGCCGATCACGGAGCCGCTGGCCTTCGGCCAGCGGGCGTTCGACGGCGTGCTGACGTGCGGCAAGGGACAGCGCATGGGCATTTTCGCCGGCAGCGGCGTCGGCAAGAGCACGCTTCTGGGCGAGATCGCACGGTCCAGCGAGGCCGACGTCAACATCCTGGCCCTGGTGGGCGAGCGCGGGCGCGAGGTGCGGCACTTCATCGAAGAATCGCTCGGCCCCAAGGGCCTGGCGCGCAGCGTCGTTGTCGTCGCCACGTCGGATTCCGCTGCCATTCAGCGCGTCAAGGCGGCGTTCATCGCCATTGCCATCGCCGAGTACTTCCGCGACCGCGGCAAGAACGTCCTTTTCATGATGGATTCGGTGACGCGCCTGGCGCAGGCCCAGCGCGAGATCGGCCTGGCGGCCGGCGAGCCGCCCACGACGAAGGGTTATTGCCCGAGCGTGTACGCCCTCCTGCCGAAGATCACCGAACGTTTGGGCTGCGGGGCCGCGGGAAGCATCACGGGCGTGATCACCATCCTCGTCGAGGGCGACGACATGAACGACCCGGTGGCCGACACGATGCGGTCGCTCCTGGACGGCCACGTCGTCCTGTCGCGTAAACTGGCCGAGATGGGCCACTATCCGGCCGTGGACATCCTGCAAAGCGTCAGCCGGCTGATGCCCGCCGTGGCGTCGCGCGAGCACCAGGCGGCGGCGCAGCGGTTCCGGGCCATCTACGCGACCTACCAGGGGGCCGAGGACCTCATCAGCATAGGCGCGTTCTCGCCGGGCAGCAACCGCCGGATCGACATGGCGGTCTCGCTCATTGACCGGGTCAACGACTTTCTCGTTCAGCCGCTCGGCGTCCAAACCTCACTGAAGGACACCGTGGCGCGGCTCTGCGACATTACGAAGGCCTGGGACTTCCTCTTGCCGGAAGAGGGGCCGGCGCTTGAAGCCGCCGGGGGAGACGCCGCATGAAACGGTTCCAATGGCGGCTCCAGCGGGTCCTGGACATTACCGAGCAGCGGGAGCGCGCGCTGCGGCTGGAACTGTTCGCCCTGGCCCACCGCATCATCGCCGTGAAGCAGGAAATCCTTCTGCGCCGGGCGACGGTCCGCGGTCTCCTGGAGGACCTCGGGCGGCGGGACCTCGCCGAGCGCCTGGGCGAACAGGTGATTGTGCTGGCGTGCGCGGCCGTTGAAGAGCGGCTCCTGGCACGCCTGCGGGCCAGGCAAGAGGCCCTGGAGGCCGCGCGGTCCGCCAAGACCGACCAGTTCCTCCGCGTCCGCGGGATGCGCCGGACGCTGGAGCGGCTGCGGGTGGAGGCCCGGGCGAAGTATCTCCGCGACATGAACCGGCAGGAGCAGACGCAACTGGACGAGACGTTCCACATCAGTTTCGCCAGGAAGCCCCGGCCCTGGGTGACAGGGGTCCCGGCTTAGGAATGCAGTGCTGATGTGCGCGGCGGGTCTTCGCAGGCGCCGCGCAAGAGCGATTCCAGCGCCGCAGCGTCAGTCGTTTGCAGCGTCTGCGACGGCGCGGGAGGACGCAAAGAAGGAGGGCCGGCCGACTTGGGGCCGGCAGGAGGAGAACATGGGCAAGAGGCTGCTTTTGATCGTTCTGGCGGTCGCAGGGGTGGGCATCTTTGCGGCCTCGTTTGCGGTCTCGCGCTACTTGATCAAGCCGGCGAAGACGCAGGCGGCCGGCCCGCAGACGCCCGAGGCCGCCGCTGCGACGAATGAAGCGCCCAAGGAGGTCGTGCCCGATATCTCCAGCGTCGAGGAGAAGCACCTCTACGAACTCGTCAAGGAGGTGCGGCAGAAGGTCGGCGACTGCCAGAAACGCGAGCAGGAACTCCAGGAGCAGGAGAAGCGGCTCCAGATGACCCGCGAGGTCATCGACCGCGAGGCGCAGAACATGGAGAACCAGCGCCTTCAACTTGCGGCCGCCCTGGGACGCCTCAAGGAAACCCAGGGCGAACTCGAGAAGACCCGCGTTGCCATCGGCCGCGAGGAAGTGACCAACCTGAAACGCGTGGCCGCCGTCTATGACAAGATGGACGCCGCCGCGGGCAGCCGCATCCTGGAAGGCATGTGCACCAACAAGCAGGAGGCCGACGCCGTCAAGATCCTGTACTACATGCAGGAACGGTCGGTGGCCAAGGTGCTGGCGGAGATCACGGACAAGAGCCTGGCCGCCCGGCTGTGCGAGCAGTTGAAGCGAGTCAAGGAACAGAGTTAGGACGGGAGTCAGACCATGGACCTTGCCACGATCATCGGCATTCTGGCCGGCATGAGCATGATTCTGGGCTCCATTATCTATGGAGGTAGTCTTGAGGTCTTCATTGATCCTCCGGCCCTGATGATCGTCGTGGGCGGCATGCTGTCGGCCACCCTTATCCATTTTTCCCTCGGCCAGGTGCTCCGCATCCTCTCGGTCCTGAAGAAGACCCTTTTCTATCGCCTTCCGGGCGAGCAGGCGCTTATTCAACAGATGGTCAACTACGGCGTCATCAACCGCCGGGACGGCGCCCTGGCGCTGGAGCAGCACATCCAGAATGCCCGGGACCCGTTCCTCGTCAAGGGCATCCGGATGCTCATCGACGGGCAGAAGGCGGAGGCCATCGAGGAGCAACTGGGCACGGAAATCCAGTACCTCCAGGAGCGCCACGCCGACGGCAAGAAAATGTTCGAGTTTATGGGGGCGGCGGCGCCGGCGTTCGGCATGGTGGGGACCCTGATCGGCCTCATCCAGATGCTGCGGACGCTCGACGACCCGTCGAAGATCGGCGCCCGCATGGCCCTCTCGCTCGTCGTGACCTTCTACGGGGCGTTCCTGGCCAACATGTTCCTACTGCCGATTGCCGGCAAACTGGGCATTCGTTCGAAGAAAGAAACCCTCATCCGCGAGATGATCGTTCAGGGGATCCTGGCCATCAGCCGCGGGGAAGGGCCCACGGCCATCAGCGAGAGGATGCAGTCCTTCGTTTCATCCGCGCATCGAGAAGTGAAAGCGAAAGCCGCCTGACATGTTCCGACGCAATCCTAAATCTCAACCGGAAGAAGGCGGGGGCGAGCCCGGAGCGCCCCTGTGGATGATTTCGTTCACCGACACCGTCACCAACCTGCTGACGTTCTTCATCCTGCTGATTACCTTCTCCTCTTTCGGCGACAACAGCGACATCGGCCAGGTGGGGGGCGGGTTCGGGTCGTCCGGGACCGGCCCCTCAATCATGAACGCAAGCAATCCCACCAAGGACGGCGTCTTGCCGCCCATGCGCCAGGCGGGCCGGCGGCCGCTGGAAGGCAGCGAGAAACCCAACTCCGCCGCGGACCTGGGGACCGCCGGACGGCCCCGCGCCCCCATCGGCATTCTCGACACGGAGGTTCATCGCGACCGCAAGGTGATCCATATTCCCTCCAAGTACATCTTCTACGGCTTCGGCAGTTTCGTCACCGAGTCCGGCCAGGCGCGACTGGGGCGGATCGCCGAATTGCTGAAACTGCACCCCTGCCAGGTCATCATCGGGGAGTCCGGCGACATCCACCAGAACAACAGTATTTTCAACCGGCGCAACGGACACCTCGAGCGGTCCTGGTCGGCCTTGCGCTATTTCGTCGACCAGGCGGGCCTGTCGGAGGACCGCTTCCACGTTGAGGCGACCACGTCCGTGTCCAAGGAATCGTACAACGAGGAACCCGTGCTCGAACTGGTCCTGCTGACGCGGAGGGTCTACCCATGAGGCGGCGTGCCCCTCCGAAGGAAGACAAGGGCGAGAAGGCGCCGCTCTGGATCCTTTCCTTCGGCGACATGGTCAGTAACTTTATGGCGTTCTTCATCCTGATGCAGACCTTCGCCACGACGCAGAAGTCCGAGTTCTTGCAGAACGGGGAAGTGCGTGGGCCTCTCTATGCGGCGGGCTCCGGCAGCCCGTCCTCGCTGTATGGCCACCGGCCCGGCCTGGGCCGCGAATTCGGACAGAACAAGTACGCCGTGGAAAGCGACCCCGACAGCGTCGCCCCCGAGCGGATCATCGATCCCGACGACGACCAACTCCGCAAGGCGTTCGAGGACATTCGCCGCGAGGACGACACGCAGGCCTCCGACCTGCCTGCCGACCGCATGCGGCTGTTCGTGACGCCGATCCGGTTTGCGGCAGGGGGGACTTCGCTCGACCCGCCGGCCCTGGATTTTCTTACCGGCATGGTGGCGGAATTGGAGCAGGCCGCGGCGGGGTCTCGCCGATGCATCTACGTGGTCGGGGCCGCGTCGGAGGCGGCTTTGCCAAAGGACCGGTTGCTACTCTCGGCCCGGCGGGCCCAGGCGGTTCGCGAGGCCCTCGCCAAGAGGCTGTCGCCCGAGGTTCTGGGGGACGGCTCTCGCCTGATGGCTTGGGGCATCGGGTCGGGTCGCCAGGGACAGGTCGAGATGGAGACGCAGACGCCGTCAATCGTCATCGCTGTTCAGGAGTCCGGTACGCAGGAGTGAGACAGAGCCATGGCTGATACGAACGAATCGCAGGGAGTGGGTTCCGAACCGACGCTCGCCGGCCCTTTGCCCAGCGCAAGCGGACTGAAGGGGCTGCTGGTTCTGGCGGCAGGCGTTGTCCTCCTGGCCACCGGCGGCGGCTATGGGGCGGCTATGCTCTTGGGCGGCGGCGAACCTGCATCGGAGGAGGCGGCGCCGGCCGCTCATCATGCTTCCGAGTCGCCCCCCAAGGAAAAGGAGAAGGGCGAGAAGAGCGAGAAAGCCGAGAATGGCAAGGAAGGCGCATCCACCCGCCTCGAGGAAGGGGCGGAATTCGGCTATTACGAATTCGAGCCCATTATCGTCAATCTCGATGAGCCGCGGCTGGCCCGCTATGTCCGCGTCTCCATCACGTTGGTCATCAAGGCCGAAAACCACGGGGCCGCCAAGGCGCTGCTGGACAGACGCAAGCCCGAACTGAAGAACTGGCTGACCACGTATTTCGCCAGTTGCACGCTGGACGGCGCCCGAGGGGCCGCGAGCCTGAACCGGCTGCGCCGAGAAATCCTCGACGCCATTAACCAGCAACTCTGGCCGAACCATAAACCGTTCGTTGAACAAGTGCTGTTCAAGGAATTCGCGGTCCAATGAGCAACACCACACTGGAAGAGCCGAAATCGCAGGAGTCCCCGCCGGCCGCCACGCCGGCGCCCGCACCAGCCACCGCCGTGGCGGCCCCGGCGGCCCCGGCGGTCTCGGACGCGTGCCCCGTCGTGGACTACGACTGGCGTGCCCCCAGGCGATTCGTCGCCGCCGAGCGGCGGAAACTCGCCGACCTTGCCGCCAAGGCCGCCCAGTGCATCGCAACGGACGTCGGGGGCCTCCTGCGGCGGCAACTTGCGTTTGAGGCCGGCCCTGTCACCGAGCACTACGCTGCCGCTCTCTGGAACCCGGCGGCCAGGCCCGAGTATGGCGTGCAACTGACCGACAAGGCCGGCCGCGTGTGCGGCATGCTGGGGTTGCCGCCACAGGTGGCCATCGGCTGGGTCGAACAGCTTCTCGGCGGGACGTCTGCGGCGGAGGGGGGCTTGAAGGCACTGTCGTTCCTGGAGTCGGCGCTGCTTCTGGACATTGCGGCGGCCCTGGTGAAGGCCTTCTCGGCGGCCTCGCAAGAACTGGGCGGCCCCGCCCTTCAGCACGTGGAAAGCGTGGCCTTGGAGCAGTCGCCCCTCCAGAGCCGCGACGGCGAGGAATTCTGCCGCTTCGCCTTCGTCACGCAAACGGCCCATGGCCGGGCGGAAATCGGCCTGGCCGTCTTCAGCGACCTGTTGGCCGCAGTGGCCGACCCCGCTCTCCTGAAAACAAAGCCGCGGCCGCCCGAAGAACTTCGCAAGGAACTCATGAGTCACCTGGCCAAGACGCCCGTGAAGGTTACCGCGTGGATAGGAAGGTCCACCGTCACGATGCGGGACGTGACGGCCCTTGAACCGGGGGACGTCCTTCTGCTCTCTCGCGCCGCTAACGATCCGATCGAACTGCTGGTCATGGGGAACATCGTCCACATGGGGCGTCCAGTCGTCTGCGACGGACACTATGCTGTCCAGGTCGTGGAACGGCGCGAGTGGCCGCGTACGAATCTGTTCGGAAAGGAAAAGAACCAATGACACAGACCTCCACGCTTGAACCCGAGTCTCAGGCCGCCGGCGCCGCGCCTGCCGTCGAAGTACACACGGTCGACCTGCCCAACGCGACCGACACCGGCGCCCGCGTGCCCGCGGGGCAACTCGACATCCTCTTGGATACCACCGTCGAAATCACCGCCAGGCTGGGCGACGCCAGGATGTCGGCGCGGCAGTTGCTCGAACTCGGGCCGGGTGCCGTGGTGCGCCTGGAAAAAATGGCCGGGGAGCCCGTCGAACTGATCCTCAATGGGGCCTGCTTCGCCAAGGGAAACCTGGTGCTCGTGGGCGACCAACTGGGCATCCGTATCCGCGAGATCCTGTCTGCCCCGGCTGCCGCCGGCCCGTCGGCCTGAGGCCGCCTCTCTCTGAAGCCCCATTCGCCGCCGGATGCCTTGCCCCCTGTCAAGTTTTAGGGCGCTCCCCGTCCGATTTTCGCTTCTCTGTACGCGCCGGTCATGCCTTGGGACCCGCTAAACGGCAAAAACGGTTTGGCACGCCGTATGCATTCTGTCTGTCGGAGCCTTCTCTGGCGCTGCCGCGCCGGCGCGGGAGGCCGAAGCGGCGACCCACAAAAGCACCTTGAGTGCCCATGAGAAACAGGCGAATCCTGATACTGGCGGTCCTTGCGGGTGCCGGCATGATGTTGGCGGCCGGCTCCGTTCCCGCACGGGCAGCGGCCCCAGAGGCCAAGGCCTCGCCCGAAGCCAAGGCCGACAAGCCCGCCCTGATCGGTCTGCCCGACCGCCCGTTGCCCAGACTGGGGACCGACGACCAGGCATCCGCCCGCCTCCTGTGGCAGTCCCTGGCGGCGGTCCTGGTCATCCTGGCGCTCGGGGGCATCGGCACCTGGGTTGTCAGGCGACTGCTGCCGCGCATGACCGCGGCTCGCGGCAACCGGATGCAACGACTTGAGACCTTCCACCTCGCGCCGCAGCAAACCCTGCACCTGATGCGGGTCGGCGACCTGAACCTGCTCATCGGGGCCTCGCGCGAACGCCTCACGCTCCTGGCCGACGTGACGGGGGCCGTCCGCCAGGCCGCGGGGGAGGCCGCCGGCGGCGCTAAACGAGCGCGGTTCACGCTACCGGCCGACGACGCCGATGCCGGCGGCGCGGGCGACCAGGGAGGCCCGACCACATGAGCCATGCCGCACGATTCATTGCGATCCTGTGTGTTGCCGTCGTGTTGCTGACGGCGCCGAGCGGTGCCGCCCGCGCCGAAGAGCCTCGCAGTACGCCCGCGAATCGCCCGTCCGACCCGATTGTCCCGCCCTCCCTGGAACCGCGGCCGGCGCCGGCGTAGAATCCAGGCGCCCCGGCCGCCCCGAAAGGGGTCTTGCCCGACATCGCCGACGTCCTCGCCGTGGTGGATAAGGCCACGGCCGGCGAACCGGGCGGAAAACCGTCGGACTACTCCGCCCCCGTGAAACTCGCCATCGTCTTCACGGGCCTGGCGCTCTTGCCGGCGGCGCTGATGATGATGACCTCGTTTACGCGGATCGTCATCGTGCTCTCGTTTATCCGGCGGGCGCTGACGACCCAGAACATTCCGCCCACGGTCGCCATCATCGGCCTGGCGATCTTCCTGACGTTCTTCACGATGGCCC
>JAPLMO010000299.1 GCA_026386995.1 Planctomycetota bacterium
GTCTGCTTCGCTTTCCATCTCGGGCGTATAAGCGATCTCCGCGCATCCGACGACAAGTTTTACGAGGGCCGCAACCGCCTCGGGTGACGGCGTCGGCGACTGCCTGGCCCGAGCGGCGGCCGACGCCGCTCCCGTCAGGACCCGCGGCCCGAAGGCGTCGCTCACCCGCCGCACGTCGTGCTCGGCGTTCACGTGGGCCACCTGGTGGGCCAGGATGGCCGCCAGTTCGGCCTCCGTATCGATCTTCCCCAGCAGACCGCGCGTCACGTACACGGGGCCGCCGGGAAGCGAGAACACGCCGATGCGCGGCGAATCTAGCACCCCAAAGCGATACGGCCGCTCGCCGCCGGCGCTGCGGGCGATGCGCTCGCCGACCGTCTGGATGTAGGCTTGGAGGACCGCCGGCTCGAGGCGGCCGCCCATGCGGGATTCCATCAGGGGGGCTGCTGCGCGGCCGATTTCAATCTCCTGCTCGGCCGTAAGGATTGATGGGCGACCCGCCGCCTGAGGCCGCTGGCAGCCGGTTGCCGCAAGCGCGAGGACCATCAGGATGCAGGCCACGGGTTTCACGCGACACTCCCAAGCGGCTGGTGCCGGCAACGCCTCATCGCCCTTTCGCGCAAGCATCTTATCCGGCGGCAGCCACGTAGGCCATCAGTAACTCGTAAAGGACGGTCTCCAGGAGGTGCCTTTCGTCCTCGGTAAGGTTCCCCTTGGTCTTCTCTTCGAGGACCCTCAGGAGATCGATGTTGTGCTTGGCGAGGTCGAGGTTGCGCAGGGACTGGCCCGTCTCGGGGTCGCGCTGGTCGGTCATGAAGATGGCGGACTGCGTGGCAAGGGTTTGAACGAGCGTGGCCAGCGACGCCGGCGGCAGGCCGCGCTGGCCGCGAGCGCCCCCGGGGGCGCCTGCTGGGCCGGGCATGCTTGGCGCGCCGGCCGCGCTCGCGGCGGCAGCCGCGGGTTTTTGCTCGACCTCGCGCGCCAGGCGTTCCTTCTCTTCCTGGGCCTGCTTCTTCCAGTCGGAGTCGATGTGCAGGCGTCCTTCACCGGAACCCGTCTTTGATTCTTCCGTCGCCATGTGTCGTTACCTCCTGCCCTTCTTGGTTTTTGTTATTTTACGCGATTCGGCCGCCGTCGTGGGGCCGACCGCCCTGCGCCCCAGGGCCGCCGCCACGAGGCCGAGATAGAACGGCGACGGCCTCAGGGGCCGGCTCGTGAACTCCGGATGCGACTGCGTGCCGACGAAGTACGGATGGTCGGGCAACTCCAGAATCTGCATGATCTGCCGGCCGGGGGCCTTCCCCGAAAACACCAGGCCCCCCTTCTGGAGCCGCTCGATGTAGTCCGGGCTGACCTCGTAGCGATGCCGGAACCGGAGGCGCACGCTGCTCGCGCCGCGGAACATGCGCGAGGCGAGCGTCCCCGGGATGATCTCCACGTCGTGACCGCCCAGGCGCATCGTCGCCCCGAGGGCCTTCACCTCGCGCTGCTCGGGCAGCAGATCGATGACGGGATGCGGCGTCTCGGGCTGGATCTCGGTGGAGGTGGCGCCCGCCAGGCCGCAGACGTTCCGCGCAAACTCCGCCACCGCCATCTGGAACCCGAAGCACAGGCCCAGGTACGGCACGTAGTTCTCGCGGGCGTAGCGGATGCAGGCGATCTTGCCTTCCGTGCCGCGCGCCCCGAACCCGCCGGGCACGATTATGCCGTCGACACCCGCGAGGGCCTTGGCGACGACGTTGTCGGTCAGTTCCGTCGTCTCGATCCACTGGATGTTGACGTGTGTGTCGAGCGCGGCGCCGGCGTGCTCGATGGCCTTGATCATGGAGGCGTAACTGTCGCGGACGGTGGTGTACTTGCCGGTGATGGCGATGGTCACTTCGTGCTTGGGCCGCCGGATGCGGTCGCAGTAGCCCTCCCACGCCTCAATGGCCTTGTGCTCGGCCCGCGGGTTGACGCGGTCGACGAGGTCCAAGAGGTGCGTCACCTGGGCATCGACCTGCTCGCGGCGCATCCGCGTGGGGATGAGATAAATGGACGCCTCGTCGTGCATCGAGAAGATGCGCGACATCGGCACGTTGGTGTAGATCGAAATCTTCTCGCGGACCTTGTCGGTGACCGGGTTGGCCGCGCGGCAGGCGATGATGTGCGGCTGGATGCCCATCTCCAGGAGTTGCTTGATGCCCAGTTGGGCGGCCTTGGATTTCTGTTCGCCGAGGATGCCGGGCTCCAGAATGAACGTGAGGGCGACGAAGCAGACGTTCTCCGGCCCCTCCTCGTAGGCCAGTTGCCGCATGGCCTCGATGTAGTAGGCGTTCTCGAAGTCGCCGGCCGTGCCGCCGATCTCAACGAAAACAACGTCGGCGTTGCTCTTGAGGGCGAGTTGCCGCAGGCGCATCTTCACTTCGCCCGTGACGTGGGGGATCATCTGGACGTCGCGGCCCTGGTACTCGCCCTGGCGTTCGCGCCCCAGGACCGCCTGGTAAATCTGGCCGCTCGTGGCAAAGTTGGCGCGGGTGAGGTCCTGGTCGAGCATGCGCTCGTAGGTGCCCAGGTCCATGTCGGTTTCCATCCCGTCGTCGAGGACGAAGACTTCGCCGTGGCGGTACGGGTTCAGGGTGCCCGAGTCGATGTTGAGGTACCCTTCGAGTTTGATCGGGGCGACCCGCAGGCCCTTGTCCTGCAGGAGTTTGGCCAGGCTGGAGGCGAAGATGCCCTTGCCGAGGCCGCTCATGACCGTGCCGAAGACAGCGACGTACTTCGTGCGGCCGACGCGGTAACCGTCGGGCATGGGCATGGCGAACTCGGTTTCCTCGGTCTGGGTGGCCAGCGTTTTCAACAATTCGTTTGTGGACACAGGGGCGCCTTTCAGGTGCGTGTGGCCTTGCGATATCGTGCGACGAACGCGGCGTAGTCGGCGGGCGTGTCGATGCCGGCCGGGCGGCGGTCGGTCACGAGGACCCGCATGTGGCGGCCGTTCTCGAGCCAGCGCAATTGTTCGAGTTTCTCGGTCTGCTCCAGCGGCGTCGGCGCCATGGCGGCATAGTCCTGAAGCGCCTGGGCGCGGTACGCGTAGATTCCGAAGTGCTTCAAGAGGGGCGCGCGGCGGTCGGCCTCGCCGTCGCGGGCATACGGAATCGGGGCGCGAGAGAAATAGAGGGCGTCGCCGCTTGTCGCCAGCGCGACCTTCACGGAGTTCGGATCGTTCACCTCTTCCGGCGCGAGCGGCCCGGCCACGGTGGCCGCCTCGATACCGGGGTCCTTCTGCATCGCATCGACCACGAGGTCCAGCAGGTGCGGGTCCTGTTCCGGCTCGTCGCCCTGGAGATTGATGACTATTTCGACGCCGGGGAAGGCCCGCGCGGCCTCGGCCACGCGGCTGGTGCCGCAGGGATGATCCGGCCGGGTCATGACGACGCAGCCGCCGAACTTTTCGACCGCCGTGCGGATGCGGTCGTCGTCGGTGGCAATGAGGACGGCATCCGGACGCTTCGCGCGTGCGGCGGCCTCGTACACGTGCTGAACGAGGGGTTTGCCGGTTTCAGAGGCGAGAGTTTTCCCTGGGAATCGCTTGGACCCGAATCGGGCGGGGATAACACAAATAACCTTCATGCTTCTCGCGCCATAACTCCGTACCCGGGGTGCTCAGTAAGAAGCGAACTGCACTTTCAGGCAGGATATTCGCCGGAGGGCGGAAAGTCAAGTTAAACGTCGGGGGGTGGCGCGGTGCTGCGTCAGTTACGAGGGGGTCTGGAGCCCTATCCGTAAGGCTCCTGACCCCCTCGTAAGTGACGCAATACGCGGCACATGAATTCACGCGCGGGCCGCTCTCGGCGTGGGTCGCTATCGTATTGTAGCGCGGGGGTTTATCCCCCGCGTGCTCTCACGCGGGGCACAAGGCCCCGCGCTACGGCGCGTATGTGCGGCAGCCGGGTTGTAGCGCGGGGGTTTATCCCCCGCGTGCTCCTACGCGGGGCACAAGGCCCCGCGCTACGTCAAACACGCTTCCGTAGGCAAAGCGGGCGGCCCGCGTAGAGCCGCCCGCCGAAGGTTGCCGCCCGACTTGAGGTTACTTCCGTCCGCGCCGCCGCGTAACGAGCGCCAGCCCGCCCATGGCCAGCAGCGCCAGCGTCGCCGGCTCAGGGGTGATAACCACGTTGTCAAAGCCCTGTGCCGCTGCCCAACTGTAGAGTGCCACACGGCCGCTTGGATACTCAGATGTGGTCAGTGTCGTGGCGGGAGTGGCGGCGCCGTTGAAGAAGGCGGAATACGTGTCGCCCTGAACCTCGATACGGAGGTGAATGTTGTCTCCCTGCTGGAATAGGTCCGCGCTCCGGTTGAGTGCCATGCCAGAGTTGAAGGCTTGCACGGTGTGCCAGTAGAGACCTCCGCCCGAGTGGTCCCAACCGCCGGTAATCAAGATCACCCCATTGCCGGCAGGGTCGCTCCGAAGCCAGATGCCTCCATCGGAGACACTTCTCACGTCCAGTTCAATTGCAAAGTCCGTCAGGTTGAATGGGAGCGAGTTGTAGCAGAGATTCAGCGGCGTCTGGGCGTAATAGACCCCGCCGATGGCCGTCCACGAGCCGCTCTCGTTATTCCAGAGGGGCGAGGCTCCGCCGTCAAAGTTGTCTTGGAATATAATGCCCGCAGAGGCGGCCGAGGCCAACGCTACACACACCATCGCCGCCACAGCCGCTATCCTCGCCAAGTCTCTTACGCTGATCATCGCCCACACTCCTTGTATGCCATGCGGTCCCAAAAAACAGGGGGGAACCGGCCCCCACTGGGCCGATCTCCTCCGGGAATCCTTTCTTGCCCTCAACCCCACCGCCCGGAACCCCGCCGGGCTACAAAAAGAAAACGGCCGCGTTCGCTCCCCCGAGCAAACCCGGCCCGACAACCCCCTTACAATATCCGACTTTACCAAGAGTATAACACAAGAATTCGATAAGTCAAACAAGTTTTCCGCGTATGCGGTAACTTACGTTGCGACAAGGGGTTACGTGGAGACGGGAAGCCGCACCAGCACGGGCGGTCGGAACTCAACGTGGTCGCCCAAACGACCACGCGGGGTTGGAAGACAAGACGCATGCCCCGCAGCAGTTGAGAAAACAGACTGTTGAGAAAACAGACTTGAATGGCGCCGCGGACGGGCTAGAATATAGGCATCGGCAGGACGCCAAGGAGAAACCCAATGGTTAGCAAAGGTCTGACAGCCAAGCAGACGAACGCGAAGCATGACGAATGGATCAACGACGTCACAAAACTACTCTCGCAAATCCGGAAATGGTGTGAACGAGAGGACTGGGAAGTAACCCAGCACGAAAAATGTGTCACCGAGGAATTGCTCGGTACGTACACGGTGCCGCTCCTTCGAATTCGACCCCCTGGGGGTTTTCTGTACGTCGAACCGGTTGCCCGGTATGTCATCGGGGCGGAAGGCAGAATTGACATCTATTCATCGCCGGCGATGAACCGCATGCTTCTCGTGCTGCAGGACGGGCACTGGACCCTGAAAACCGATTCGGGCGTAAACTGGCCGGAGCAGTGGAACCGCAACGCCTTTGTGAAACTGGCTGGGCTCCTGACGCAAGTTCCATGAACAGACAAACCCTCTTCAACCGGATAAGAGACGCGGAAGGCGAGTTCAGAGTCGCAACAATCGCCGTGGCGGCTCTCAAGGATCAACTCTACCGCAACCCTTCTGCTTTGCAGCAGGCCGGGCTGTCACCGTCCAACATTGCCGACTGCTTTGGTAATCTTGAAGCCACATACATTGTCAGAATCTTCGCAGAATTCGAGGCTGCCTTGAGAACGTACTGGAGACAGGTGCGAGGCCCTTCTTATCGCCCACGGATTCACGTGCGCGATCTCATTGATAAAGTTGCAGGCCGACATAACGCCTCAATCACATGGCTTGATCACGCCCATAAGGTGCGCGAATGCAGGAACAGAATTGTCCACGAACAGCCAGTCGGACCGATGCTGACACTGGCCGAATGTCGGTCCCATTTGTGCAGATTTCTGAGCCTGCTCCCGGCTTCCTGCTAAGCGAGCCCGGCGGCTTGCCCAAAGATGCCCAGGCTTCGCGGGAATCCGCTTTCGTGCAGTACGCTTTCAGACTCATGGCTTGGTCTTGACCACCGCCCGCTGCGCCACCGCCGCGCCGGCGACGATCAGGCCGCAGGCCAGCCAGAGATTCCAGCCCAACTCCACGCGAAGATACAGCACGCTCAAGATCGTCGAGAGGAGCGGCGTGAGGTACGACGACGCCGCCAGGAGCGTCACGTTGCCCCGCCGCATCGCGCGGTCCCAGAACGTATAGGCGATCATCACCGTGAAGACCGCCATGAAGGCGAGTTCCGCCAGTACGCGGCCGGTCCACACGGCCGGTTGCGGAAACGCCAGACTCAGGGCCGCCAGGACCGCCCCGGAAACCAGCATGAAGAGCGGCACCGCCCCGCCCTCCACCCCGGCGCCCCACCTGCGGCTGAGGACCGAGTAGAGCGACCAGACAATCGCCGCCACGAGCGCCAGGCCGTACGGCAGCGGATGGGCGTGCAGGTTCTCCAGAAGCGCTTCGGCCGAGTACTCGCCAAGCCTCAGTGGCGCCAGCGCCGCCCCTGCCGCCGCCATCGCAAGGCCCGCGAAGAAACTCCGCCGGACCTTCGTGTGCAGGATCGGAATCGCGAAGGCCAGCGTCAGCCCGGGCCAAAGATAGTTGATGATACTGACCTCGATGGTCTGCTGGCGGTCAACGGCAAGGCCGATCGCAAGGAACAGGCACACCATGTAGGTCACGAGCAGCGAGCCGCAGCCGAGAAGGTACAAGCGCGGCAGCCGGAAGACCGCTGCCGCGCGGCGCTCGACGAGGGCGATGTAGAGGCAGCCGAGGACGCCGCCGCCGAGGCACATCGCGGCCCCGGCCGTCAGGACGCCGATCTCTTCGGCCAGGCTGCGCGAGACGGCGAACGTGGTGCTCCAGAGAAGAATGGCCAGGAGGCCCAGCGCCGTGCTGAGGCCGCGCCCGTTTGGCAAGTGCGTCACTTCGACACGTTTTCCTTACGGCAAATGAGTGGTCCGTCAACCTTGATTATGCGGGTGCCACGGCTGCGCCTTATGCAGCCGTGGTCGTCGGCAGGGATACACGGCTGCAAACTGCGCAGCCGTGGCACCCGCGGATTTGGCTCGTGCATCACTTGGAATCGTCGTCCTTCGCTTCGTCCTTCACCCCGCCATTGGTCGGCCCGCCGTCGAGGTCTTCGACTTTGGCGCCCGGCGGCATCTTGTACACGAAGACGCCGGCCGCGGGCTCCTTGTCGAGCCGCACGTCCGAAAGTTGCAGCACGAGGTCCACCTCTTCTTGGCCGTAGAAACGAATGCGATAGACAGTGCAAACGTCGGCCTGGCCGATGCGCTCGTACCGCATGAGTTCAGCCATGACGACGCGGACGCCGGCGTCGTCGAAAAGGTCAATCCGCACCGGCCGGAGGGTTCGCCGGTCGAACCACGTCCGCCGCCAGGGGACCTTCTCCCCGCCGAAGACTCGCTGCTGCGTCAGGACGTACTGCTCGGGCTGAGTGTCGAACGCGGCGGGCTGATCGGGCGCCTGGTCGATCGGGAAGACTCCGAGGACCGCCAGGAGGTCGGCCGGGGCGAGGATGAACCGGCGCTCGCCCTCGCCGCCGCGACGCCCGGTCCAGACGGTGTTGACCTTGGGCCGGATCCACAGCCAGAACCGCTCGCTGTCCATGCCCATCTTGAAGACTTCCTGGCCGAGCACCTGCCCGTGGAGGAACAGGCGGTCGGGCTTGATGAGGAAGAGGTGCCCCTCCATGTCGTAGCGGTCGTGCTCGCCGCGGCTCTCGCCGCGCGGCAGGAGGAGGCTGACGGCGGCCCGCGACCAACGGTGCTCGATGGCCCCGGCCCAGGCGTTGTGAGCGGCGAGGACCTCCGGGGGCGTGAGTTGCGGCCCGGCCGGCGCCGCGAGCGGCCCGCGCGTGGGGCCGCAGCCGGCGGCGGCGAGAGCGACAATCGCGACAATGCTCAGCAGCGCGCGGCTAAGGGCTTTAGTTGCCTGAATCGGCCTCACTCGCGCTCTCCGGTTGCGTGTTTGCGGGGGCGTTCGCCTCTTCGGCGGTCGCCGCCTGGTCCCATTTCTCGGGCAGGTCGAGAACCTCGCGCAGCCGGTCGGCCACGGAGCGTATCTCGTCCTCAGTGACGGGCGGGGCCGACACTGCATGGGTCCGCTGCGTGCCGACCTCGCGCAGGGTCAACTCCTCGCCACCGTCCTTCAGGCGGCGCGACTCGACCACCCTGAGGCGCCTCTTACGCATCAGCACCAGGGCCAGGACGTAGCGGAACCGCCGGGCCTGGACCTCCTCGGAGTCGGCTAGGTGCTCGAAGAGTTGCATGAGGCGCCCCATATCGATCAGCCGCGGGCCGCGATGCGTATCGGGCTCGGGCTCGGGCACGCGGGCCTTCCAGTAACTGAAGTACCCGCCCTCCGGCGGCTTCCAGCAGGGGCCGCAGAAGTCGTGACGCTCCAGGAGGTTTTCCTGGGCCGTCTCGGCGACCGCCGAATAGTACTCTTCGTTCACCTCGATGACGCGTCCGCACGTGCGGCAGCGGCGCGATGATGCGTCGATCTTGTACTCTCGTTCCAAAGTCTTCGGACCTTTCTCACTTGCTCAAATGCCCCATCACCCTCTCCCGCGTTTCAGCGGCCAGCCGCTCGGTCTCGGCCACGACCTTGTCGGCGGCCGCGCGAACAGCGTCGGCATCGGCCTTGTCGCTGTAGCCCGAGAGGTTGACCGCCACGTTGACCCGGGCGGATCTGGCCGCGCCAAGGGCCAGTTCCGCCGCCACGGCCACGTCGCTGAGGAGATTCGGGTTGGCGATCTCGGCCAGGCATCGGCTTGCGGCCGCCACGTCGCGCGAGGCATCAAGGACGCGCATCACGAGGCCCAGCGACGACTTCGTCGCCTTGCGGACGGCCTCGGCGCGGGCGGCCTTCTCGGCGTCGGTCGCCTTCGGGAGGCGGTAGGCGGCCATGATCGCCTCATACGCGTCCATGTCTTCGTGGACCATCTCCAGCAGGTCCCCGCGCAAGGCCGCCAGGCGCGCCAGGGCGGCCTGGATCTCGGCCTCAACGGCCTTGAACTTCTCCTTGCCGGCCGTAAAGCCCGCGGCCATCGAGGCCATCGTCGAGGCGAGCGCGGCTGCCATGGCGGCGACGCTTCCGCCCCCCGGCGTCGGCTGCGCCGCGGCGGCATCATTGAGGTAACGCATCAGCG
This sequence comes from Planctomycetota bacterium, assembly GCA_026386995.1. The sequence continues at coordinate 9,300 of JAPLMO010000299.1, forward strand.
GCTCTTGGCGATAATCCATGGCCTGCCTCCGTTCGTCGATACCCCCCGCCCCCCCGCGGCGGGCTCGAACAACTACGCCTCTTGCGCCTGGGGGTTCGGGCGAACCAGCATAGACACACCGCTCGGGCGGGTCAAGCAATACACGCCCGCGCCTGGGCAAGCATTTGCCTTGATTCACTCCGGGCAACGGGCTAACTTCGCGTCCATGGTTCAACCCGTCGATCGCACTTATACGGCTGCCGACGCAACGGCATTGCCGATGCGCGTCTGGAGCCCTCAGCGGCCGCGCGCGGTCCTTATGTACCTGCATGGCATCCAGAGCCACTGCGGGTGGTACGAGGCGTCGTCGCGGCATCTGGCCGAGGCGGGCGTGGCGGTGTATCAACTGGAGCGCCGGGGCAGCGGCACGGACCGGGCCCACGAGCGGGGCCACGTCGACCGGGCCGAAACGTGGCTGGAGGACGTGGCGGCGGCCGCTCGCGTGGCGTGTGGCGAGACGGGCCTTGCGGCCGCCCACCTCATGGGTGTTTCGTGGGGCGGAAAACTGGCCCTTGCCTGTGCCGCACACAGGCTGGACCTTTACCGCAGCCTTATCCTGGCGGCGCCCGGCATCGTGCCGCGGGTGGACCCGACGCTGGCGGTCAAGGTCCGGGTGGCCCAGAGCCTCCTGGCTGGCCAGCCGCTGCTGCGGTTTCCGATTCCGCTCCAGGACCCGCACCTTTTCACAGAGAACCCCGAGCGGGTCCGGTACATCGCCGCCGACCCGCTGGGTCTGCTCGAAGTGACGGCGCGGTTCATGTACGAAAGCCGCCGGCTGGACGACATGGTCCGCCAGGCCGCACGGGTGGTGACCCGGCCGACGCTGCTGGCCCTTGCGGAAAAGGACCGGATTATCGACAATGCGGCCACTCGGACGCTGGTCGAGGCCATGCCGTGTTCGCGCCAGCAGGTCACCGTGTACCCTTGCGCCTCGCATACACTGGAATTCGAACCGGACCCGGCGGCGTATTTCCGGGACCTTGTGGCTTGGATTGAGGGTGTGGAGGCCTCCTGAACGCTATCCAGGACTTAGTGCGTCGGTCTTAGCGGGTTGTGGCACGGCTGGCTTGTCCAGCCGTGCCACACCCCCTGGTAACTGGCGCACTACTTTACGACGCCGGAAGGCTTGCCTGGACACTTGGGGCGAGATATACTTCTTTGGAGCATTCTGGGAGCCGCGGTGGGGTTTTGTCCATACTCACCCCGCCCCGGAGAGTGTGTGAAGGGGCGCAGCCGTACGATGGCGCCTTCTGCGCGGCATTTCTGGAGACCGCAGGGGGCAAGTGGCGATGGATATAGAGGGTTTACCTAAGTCCGGTGGGGACGTTGTGCCGGGGTTGGTGCGGCCTCGGTATCGAAAGCAAGGGAATTCTTGTGAGGGACAAGCCATGACACGTGCGAACCGTCGGGCATTCTCGCTGGTGGAGTTGATGATCGCAATCGCCATCATCTGCATCCTGATCGCGTTGCTGCTGCCGTCCTTCGGCCGCGCCTGGCAACTTGCGAAGATGACGCAGTGCCAGACGAACCTCGCGACCCTCTTCAAGGCCCATGCTAATTGGAACGCCGACCGCGACTCGACCGAC
>JAPLMO010000192.1 GCA_026386995.1 Planctomycetota bacterium
GCCTTGGCGTCGCCCGGACCCCAGCCTTTTCGCATCAGGCCGACGTGGTAGCCGGCGGCCTCCAGCAGGTCGGGATAAACCTGAAACTTCTTCGGGAGCGTGCTCCAGAGGTTGCCGCCCTCCTCCAGCCGCCAGAACATCTGGCCCGTGAGCATCGAGCCTCGCGACGGCGTGCACGACGGCGACGCGCAGCACGCCTGCGGAAAGAGCACGCCCTCGCGCGCCACGCGGTCGAACGTGGGCGTGCGGACGACCTTGTCGCCCAGCGCCCCCGTGTGCGGCCAGCCCCAGTCGTCGCCGAGGCAAAAGAGAATGTTTGGCCTATCGTCGGGGCGCGGGGCCTTGAGGATCGTCGGCCCCTGCCCGCGCGCTCGCACTCCGCCGCCAAGCGTAACGCCCACCGCCGCCGCGCCTGCCGCCTTGAGTAAGTCTCGCCTGTGCATGACGTGCCCCTTTCCACTCGCAAGCAGTGCGTCAGTTACGAATGAGCGTACGTCCTATGGGCCGATTCCAGAAAAGGATGGAGGACCTCGGCGGAGTAAAGCCGCGCAGTCTACGCCTTGGCCACAATCGCGCGGACCCGATCACAGTCGTCGGCCATCTGCCGCTTGAGCGCCTCGGCGTCCGGGAATGTTTGCTGCAGGCGCAGGAACTCCAGGAAGTCCAGCGCCGCCTGCTCGCCGTAGAGTTCCCCCTCGAAGTCCAGGAGGAACGCCTCGACCACGACCGGGTGCGCGGCATGAAACGTCGGCGCGCGGCCGACGCTGACCGCCGCGGGGTAAGACTTGCCGAGGACCAGCGCCCGCGCGGCGTACACGCCCTCGGCCGGCACGAGGAACCGCGGCGAGTCGATGTTCACGGTCGGGAACCCCAGTTTCGCGCCGCGATGCTGGCCCTCGACGACCGTCCCCTGGAAGCGGTACGGGCGCCCCAGGCACCGCGCGGCCTCGGCGACGCGGCCCTCGGCGATGAGGCGGCGGATGCGTGTGCTGGAGACGCGCTGGCCGTCAACAAGCACCTCGCCGACGAACTCCACCTCAATGCCGCGCTCGCCCGCGAGAGACTCCAGCACGCGCCGGTCGCCGCCGGCGCCCGCGCCGAAACGGAAGTCGCCGCCCTCGACCATCGCGCGGGCCGCCAGCGCGCCGCACACGACTTCCCGGAAAAACGCCTCCGGCGGCATCGCCAGGATCGCCGCGCTGTCGCGAGGCCAGATGACCGCCGCGATGCCAATCTCGCGCATCAACTCAAGTTTCTGGCCGAACGTCTGGATGCGCGGCGGGGCCTCGTGCGGAGACAGGACCGCCAACGGGTGCGGGTGGAACGTGAACACCACCGGCTCGGCCCCGAGCGCCCTGGCCCGCTCGACCGCGCGGCTGAGAACCCGTCGGTGGCCGACGTGCACGCCGTCGAAAACGCCGACGGAGAGCACGCTGCCCTTAAAGCGCGGGTCGATGCTGTCGAGTTCGCGGATAAGTTCCACTTGTCGCCTCAGCGAGAAAAATGCGCCCCGCAAGTCAAAAATCCGCTGCAGCGGCCAGGGCGATTACCCAGGAGCCTTCACTGCAACCAGCCTGCCGCATACGCGGCCAGGACCAACTGAACGGCGATCAGCGTGCAGGCCGTGAAGTTCGTCAGCATGTGCGTAATGGGTCTCGCCCGGCGCACCCCCGCCGGCCGGTACAACATTTGGATGCCAAGGGCCATCGCCGGCAGGTAGATGGCGCCGATGGCCAGGCCCACCCGCTCGTGCCACGCCCAGAGGCCGACGGGTTGCGTCCCGAAGTGGTATTCGACCATCCACACGGCGTAGCCAAGCCCCGCGTAGAGCATCGCGTAAAACACGATGCCGGTCCACTTGTGAGACCGCAGCGTGTAGCGGCCGGGCAGCGGGCTGCGGCCGCCTCGCATCGTCGCCCGCACCAGGCCCAGGTACCCCGCCCATGTGCCAAAGGCGATGGCCACGAGCATCCAGACGGCGTGTATCCAGGCAAGCGTTGGCATCGGAATCCTCCGTCATTGCTTCTCAAACTCGATGCAGTCGCCGCTATCGGGGTCGCCGACGGTCACGTGCACCATATACGGGCTTTTCTGCCGACGCAAATTAAAGTGGTTGGAGAACGTGCATTGCCAATCTTTGCCATTCAGGCGGTGGAAGTCCATCTCCAGGGCGTACCAGTCTTGCACATGTTGGACGCTCCACTTGCCCGACCCGGACTCGAGAACCTTCTTCCACTCCTTGTCGAAGAAGACCCGCCAGCAATCGGGCATGGCTCGCATGTCAAACGTGCTGTCGGCCCGAATCTCAAGCGTCGGCGGCGACGCTACGGCGTAGCCCTTCTCTTTCAGCCACTCGATAGACCTACCCACACGCCCACGAGGTCTTTCTCGTCGGGTTTCTCGCGCGTGTACTCGCTACAGTACGGGTCGCCCTGAAACATGAAGCAGCAACCCGCCAGGCCGAGCGACGCCGCGATCAGACCCAGCCGTTTCACCATGCCGCCAATTCTACCGCGTACCGCCGCGCGAGCCACAACGGAATGATACCAAACACGCCGAACGAACAGTCAATCATTTGCCAGTAAAACGGGATGCCGCGAAGCGGGCCGCAGATGAGGGCCAGCGGCACGACCAGCAAGCACGCGATCATTCCCCACGTGATAAGCCACACGTTCCGGACCGGGTCTCGCACCGCGCCCACCAGCGCGATCCCGATGACGATGTGCCCAAACGCCAGCCAGTCCGTGCCGTACGCCATGAACGGGTACTTTGCGTACGTGTCGTCTAGACCCGCATGGACGAGGGCGATCCAGTGCTGAAGGCCAGAGTAATCTTCTGGTGCCGCGCCTGGCGCAACGCCCACCAGGCGGACCAGCACGTCCAGTTCCCACTGAAGCGGAAACGCCGTCGCCCCTGCGGCCACCAGCGCGATGATAAAGAGGATGAGGATCGCCCGCGTGCGGCGGAGGAGAACGCGTTGCCGATCCTGTGCCATAATTGTCGACTCCTATTGCCCAGCCTCTCCCTGTAAACCCGACACCGAACATCGCGCGGCCAACGCCCGAACCGCAACAAGGGTCACCCAGTAGGTTATGAAGAGGATGGTCAGATAGGCCGCAAGG
>JAPLMO010000329.1 GCA_026386995.1 Planctomycetota bacterium
GACCGGCCACGCCGTGGGCGACACGTTCTACGTTGGCCCCGGCGCCGGGATGATGCCGACCGCATCGAGCATCGTGGCCGACATCATCGACGCCGCCATCGGCCGCGCGCGAATCACCGCCGACAAAATGGCGTGGCTCGCGGGTCGGCGCCTCGCCCTGCCCGTCCTGCCGATGCAGGAGATCCGCTCGCGGTACTACCTGCGGTTCGTCGTGGCCGACCAACCCGGCGTGCTGGCGGCGGTCGCGGGCATCTTGGGGCAAAACCGCATCAGCGTGGCGTCGGTCCTCCAGTACGAGTCCCAGGACCCGCAAGGCGTGCCCCTGGTGATCGCGACGCACCTGGCCCGCGAGGGCGACCTCGCCGCGGCCCTTGACGATATCCGCCGCTTGCCCGCCGTGGCGGGCCCGTCGGTCCGCATCCGCATGCTGGCCACGCGCGAGGAGTGTGCATGAAATACGCTATCGTTATTCCTGACGGTGCCGCCGACCGGCCGTCGGAGGCCCTCGGCGGACACACCCCGATGGAGGTCGCCCGCCTGCCGCACATCAATCGTGTCGCCCGCGAGGGGCGCATGGGCACGGTCCAGACCATTCCCGAGGGCCTCTCACCCGGTAGCGACGTCGCCATCCTCAGCCTCCTGGGCTACGACCCGACCAAGAATTACACCGGCCGTGCGCCGCTTGAGGCCGTGGCCAAGGGCATCGACCTGGCGCCCGACGACTGGGTCTTCCGCGCCAACCTCGTGACCGTTGCCGACGCGCAGATGGTCGACTATTCCGCCGGCCACATTACCAACAAGGAGGCCGAGGTCCTCATCGCCGCTCTCCAAGAGCGCCTCGGCACGCCCACATTGCGGTTCTACGCCGGGATCGGCTACCGGCACCTCTTGGTCATCAAGGGCGAGGCCTTCAAGGTCAAGACCACCCCGCCCCACGACATCATGGGCCAGAAGATCGCCAGGCACCTGCCGCGCGGCAAAAACGCCGAGCGGCTGAACGACCTCCTGCTCGCGTCGCGCGAGGTCGACGCCGAGCATCCGGTCAACCAGGTCCGGCGCGACCTGGGCGAGTACTCCGCCACGCAAATCTGGCTCTGGGGCGAGGGACGCAAGCCCGCCCTCGATTCGTTCGCCGCCCGGTGGAACCTGCGCGGCGCCGCCATCACGGCCGTGGACCTGGTGCGGGGCATCGCGCGGCTGATCGGATGGGACGTTATTGAGGTCCATGGCGCCACGGGCTACTTCGACACCAACTACGCCGGCAAGGGCCAGGCGGCCATCGAGGCACTCAAGGACCACGACCTCGTGGTCGTCCACGTGGAGGCCAGCGACGAGGCCGGCCACAACGGCGACGCACGCGAGAAGGTCCGGGCGCTGGAGGCCGTCGACACGCACGTCGTCGGGCCGCTGCTGGAGGCCCTGCCGAATATGGGCGGCCCGTGGCGGATCCTCGTCTCGCCCGATCATGAGACGCCGCTGGACTCGCGGACCCACGACCGCCGGCCCGTACCGTTCGCCATGATGGGCACCGGCCTGGAACCCGCGCGGCCGGGCGGCCCTTGGACCGAGGCCGAGGCCGCCAAGACCGGCATGCACGTGGCCGCCGGGCACGAACTGATGGAGTATTTCCTCAAACGCTGAGCCGTTTTCGAGAATCGTGCGCGGCGGGTTTCCGTACCCGTACGTGTTTAGCGTAGATGGGTGGCATGGCCACGCTTGTGCGTGGCCATGTCGCAGTGACGGGCCCGGCGCCGTTCGAGGCACATGGTCACGCAAAAGCGTGACCATGCCACCCGGCGCTCTACGCTAAACAGATACCCTGATCCGCCGCGTTCATCCTCTGCCACTAAGGCTGACGAAATGTCCGAACCCGCCCCGCCCAAACCCGCGCGTAAACCCATCAGCCGCCAGGACCAGCGGTTGTTGTGGCTGCTGGTGCTCGCGGCGTGGCTGGCCCTTGCGGCATGGGCGATCATGACGTTCCGGGCGCACATTTCGTCGCGCCTCCATTCCCTGCCCGAAATACCGACGGGGGAGTATCACCGCGTGGAGGGCTTCGCCGGGCCCCTGGCGCTACGCCTGGACGACGGCCGCATCGTGAAGCCCGCCGGCGCGGCCGTGCCTGGCGACGCGATCGCTGCCGACCGCGCCGCGGCTCGCCTGCGCGACCTTGCGCCGGCCGGGGCCGACGTGTTCGTGGAACTCCAGCCGCAACTCCAGGAGTCCGCCGGCGGCGCCCTGCCAGCCTCTATCTGGCTGCCCCCGGCCGGCACGGACCGGCCGCTGCCGTTTCCGTACGAGCAGTCGCGTCTGGTCGGGGCCGTGCTCGTTCAGGAAGGCCTCGTTGCGGTCGATCCGGACCAGCCGTACATGTACAGGAACGAGTTCGAGATGCTCGAGGACGACGCCCGCCGCCACGGGCGCGGCATCTGGGGGACCGGCGCCGCCGTCGCCTCGCATAACGCGCTGCTCTTTGTGACGCCTCAGTTTAGGGCGCTCCAGATTGTGGAATGTGGCACGGCTGGCTTGTCCAGCCGTGGGCAGCACCGCGGACCATCCGCCACGGCTGGACAAGCCAGCCGTGCCACACTCGATAGGGGAAGCGCCCTAAACTGAGACGTTGCTGCTCTTTCTTCTTTTGCTTTGACCGGCCGCGCGCGGCCCGGCTATAATCAGGTTAATTGGTGCGGGGACGGGTCGGGAGCGCAATGAGCGAAGCGGCAGGCAACGAGACGGAAGTCTGGCGGCGAGAAATCACCGAGCGCATCCGCAAGCACGTGGCCGAGTCGGCCTGCCGCCTCAACCCCGACGCCAAGATCGTGGCCGCGCTCATTGAGGGCCTCGTGAAACGCCGCGCGAAGTCCGGCGACTTCTATTGCCCGTGCCGCATTGTCACAGGCAAGCCCGAGACGGATCGCGGCAACGTCTGCCCGTGCTCGACGCACGAGGCGGAGATCGCCGAGACGGGCCTGTGTCATTGTCACCTTTACGTCGGAGAGAAAAAACCGTAGCCGAGCCTGATGCACGGGGACCTTCGGCCCTGAGCGCCAGGCACATCTGAGAACGGAGGCAGTCGATGGCCGAAAACGTAGTCGAATTGACGGATGCGACCTTCGCCGCGGAGGTCGAGCAGGCCAAGGGCGTTTGCCTGGTGGATTTCTGGGCCGAATGGTGTGCCCCGTGCCGCATGGTAAGCCCGACCGTGGCGGCCCTCGCCACCGAAATGGCCGGCAAGGCCAAAGTCTGCAAGATCGACACCGACGCACACCGCGACACCGCCGCACGCTTCGGCATCACGGCCATCCCGACGCTGATCATCTTCAAAGACGGCGAGCCGGCCAAGCGATTCGTCGGCGTCACGTCCAAGGACGACCTGAAGGCCGGCCTTGAAGAGGCGATGAAGTAGTCGGCCACGCAGGCGTGGCCGGCATGGCCGCTCTCGACGCGCCGGGGCGGCCGCGGTGAGCCCATGAGAGCCACAAGCAAGCACGGGGTCCGGAGCCCTACGCCGTAGAGGCTCCGGCCCTCTTTTTAGCGAAGCGGTTAAGCCCGCTCGCTCCTTCTTGAAAGGCCGACCATGCGACGACCCGCCCATCGGATCCTCACCGCAGTTCTCCTGCTCATCGCAGCCGGCCTGGCCGGCGGTTGCGGATCGAGCGATCCCCAGCCGGCCCAAAGCCCGATCTCCACCGGGGAGGCCGCGCCGGCCCAGAGCCCGGTCCGCCCCGCCACCGAGCAGGCCGCGCCGCTGGCCGGCAACGTCACCGAACTGACCGACGCCAACTTCGCCGAGGAGGTCGAGCAGCCCAAGAGGGTGTGCCTGGTGGACTTCTGGGCCACGTGGTGCGCCCCCTGCCGCATTGTCGCCCCCACGGTCGAGGCCCTCTCGGACGAGTACTCGGGCAGGGTCTCGGTGTTCAGGCTCGACGTTGACGCGCAGCGTGCCACCGCCGAGCGGTTCAAGGTCACGGCCATCCCGACGCTCATCATCTTCAAGGACGGGAAGCCCACGAAACGCCATGTCGGCGTCACATCCAAGGACGATCTGAAGGCCGGCCTTGAAGAGGCGCTGAAGAATTAACGGGCGCGTGCGGCAGCATGTTCACGGCCGGCACCGGCACCTCGCGCCTGCCGTTGCACCTTGCGTGGCGGGTGTCCCGCCCCGCCGCGATTTCTTCCGGCGCCGCCGGCCCGGATTTTCGTGGCCCACCCCCGCCTCAAACGCCGTATAATACGCGCAAGGTCGGGCCTCATATCGACCGGGGTGCCCTATGGAGCGCAGCGAACTTCTGCGGCGTGTCAAGTCTCTCCTCCAGGAAGCCTTCGGGCCGCGCCTGCGCGGCGTGATCCTCTACGGCTCCGAAGCGCGCGGCACGGCCGAGCCGGACAGCGACATCGACCTGCTGGTGCTGCTGGAGGGGCCGGTCCACTCATGGGAAGACTCGGGAACCTCTATCCACGCTCTCTATCCGCTGGTGCTGGAGATAGATCGCCCCATCCACACCGTCGAAGTGGATGCCAACACATACGAAACCGAGGACCTGCCGCTCTACCGCGAAGTCAGGCGCGAGGGCATCCCGGCATGAGCAATCTCGAACACATCCTTTGGGATAAAGCCATGGAGGCACTCCACACGGCGAAACACGACTTGTCGGTAAGTGCCGACGCCACTGCCTCGCGGGCTTACTATGCCGCCTTCTATGCGATCTCGGCTCACTTCGCCATCCAGGGTCGCAGTTTCAAGAAACATGCCTCCTTGGAGGCCGCCGTCCACCGGGACTTGGTCAGGACGGGCCTTTGGCCCAAGGATCTAGGCGAAGGGTTCTCTCGACTTGTCAAACTTCGCTATCAAGGCGATTACGGCACAACGGACCGCGTGATTGCCGCCGATGCCGAGAGAGCCATACAAATCGCCGGCCGAATCCTCGAGGCCGTGGCCGACGCCAATCCGTCGGCGTTCCAGAGGCTGTTTGACTAATCTTCATTCTCCACCGGCGGCGGCACTTGCCACTCCGCGCCGGGAGACTTGAAGTACGCATCAATATCTTTCGCCGCCGCCTGGCCGGCCCCCATCGCGCTGATGACCGTCGCCGCTCCCGTCACGATGTCGCCGCCCGCCCAGACTCGCTGTTTCGACGTCCGGCCGGTCGTTTCGTCCGCCACGATCAGGCCCCACTTGTTCGTCTGCATCCCCGGCGTGGTCTGCGGCACGATCGGGTTCGGCTGGTTGCCGATGGCCACGACCACCGTATCGACCGGAATCACGAACTCGCTCCCCTTGATCGGTATGGGCCGGCGGCGGCCGGAGGCATCCGGCTCGCCCAGTTCCTGGCGCTGGCACTCTATGCCCGTCACCCAGCCCTTCTCGTCGCCCAGGATGCGCGTCGGGTTCGTGAGGAGGTTGAAGATGATCCCCTCCTGCTCGGCGTGATGGACCTCGGCCGCGCGGGCCGGCAGTTCGGTGCGGCTGCGGCGGTAAACGATGTAGACCTCCTCGGCCCCCAGCCTGAGGGCCGTCCGGGCCGAGTCCATCGCAACGTTGCCGCCGCCCACGACCGCCACGCGCTTCGACTGGAGGATCGGCGTGTCGGCATTCGCCCGGTCGTACGCCCGCATCAGGTTCGTCCGCGTCAGGTACTCGTTGGCGCTGTAAACGCCCAGCAGGTCCTCCCCCGGAACGTGGAGGAACATCGGGGCCCCCGCCCCGACGCCCACAAACACCGCATCGTATTCCTTCAGCAGATCGTCCACCGTGTCCAGTTTGCCGACGACCGCGTTCACCTCGATCTTTACGCCGCGCGACGCCAGCCGACCCACCTCGTCTCCCACGATCGCTTTCGGCAGGCGAAACTCCGGAATGCCGTACACCAGCACGCCGCCCGTCTTGTGGAACGCCTCGAAGATCGTCACCGCGTAGCCGCGGTTCACGAGTTCCCCGGCGCACGTCAGGCCCGCCGGCCCGGAGCCGACGATGGCCACCTTGCGGCCGTTCGCCTGCGGCGGCGGAGGCACCGGGCACGTGCCGCGCTCGCGCTTCCAGTCGGCCACGAACCGCTCCAGGTTGCCGATGGCCAGCGGGTCGCCCTTCTTCCCCAGGACGCACTTGACTTCGCACTGCGTCTCCTGCGGGCAGACGCGGCCGCAGATCGCCGGCAGGGCGTTCGTCAGCAGCACGTGATCCGCCGCCGCCTCGAACTTCCCCTCGGCGATGAGTTTCACGAAGCCGGGGATGTCGATGCCCACCGGGCAGCCCGTGACGCATTGCGGCTTCTTGCAGATGAGGCACCGCTTCGCCTCGGCCTGGGCCTGCTCGGGCGTGTAGCCGAGAGGCACCTCGTCGAAATCGCGGCGTCGCACTTCCGGCGGCCGCTCGGGCATCGCCGCGCGCCTGGCTCGTTCGGGTTTCTTCGTTTCGGCATCGGCCATGGTATTTCGTGACCCTTCGCGTTTGAGTTAGAACCTGTAACAGTATGGAACGCTGAGGCCGCAGAGAACGCAGAGGAAAACTTCTTTGGGTCTTAAAAAAGGCATTGGCTTCTCTCCGCGCTCTCTGCGGCCTCCGCGTTAGATCCCTTTTTGTTAGACGCTCTTAATCGCTCACCTTCGGTTCGCGGCTAAGCGTGCGCTACCGGTTGCACTCGGCGCTCGCGCCGTTGTTCTTTTTTCACTCTGCACTCTTCACTCTGCACTCTGCACTTCTTACTCTTCACTCTTCACTCACTTCGCCAGCCCTATCTTACACGCCTCGTGGTCCCTGCGCTCTTTTTCGCGGTACGTGCCCAGTCGCCGGGCAAGCGAATCGAAGTCCACCTGGTCGCCCGGAAACTCCGGCCCGTCGACGCACGCGAACTTGACCTTGCCGCCGACGATCACGCGGCAGCCGCCGCACATCCCCGTGCCGTCCACCATGATCGGATTCAGGCTGACCAGCACCGGAATGCCCGCCGCCGCGATCACCTTGCTCGTGAATCGCATCATCGGCACGGGGCCGATGGCCCAGGCGTGCTGGAACTTCCGGCCCTCGGCCAGCAGGTCGTTGATAACGTCGGTGACGAACCCCTTGCGGCCGTACGTGCCGTCGTCGGTCGCGATGCGGACCTCGTCGGCCACCGCCTTGAATTCGCTCTCCATGATGAGCAGATTTTTCGACCGCGCCCCGATCACCGCCACGACCGTGTTGCCGGCGGCCTTCAGGGCCTTGGCGATAGGGTACAGCGGCGCCACGCCGATGCCGCCGCCCACGCACAGCACGCTGCCGTAGTTTTCGATCTCGGTCGCCAGGCCGAGCGGCCCGACGAGGTCGAGGATCGACTGGCCCACGCTCTGTGCCGCCAGAAGTTCCGTCGACTTGCCCACGATCGCGAAAATGAGGTCGATCGTGCCCGCCGCCGGGTCGCTGTCGGCGATGGTCAGCGGAAACCGCTCTCCGTCGTCGTGGACGCGCAGGATGACGAACTGCCCCGCCTTCGCGCGGCGGGCAATCTTCGGGGCCTCGACCGTCATCCGCACCACATCCGGCCCGATAACTTCTTTTCGCAGAATCGTGTTCATCGCTTCCTCATCCCCTGCTCAGGTGAAAGAGCGAGAGAGTCTATTGCCCAGCGCCTGCGGCGTCAATAGTTTCCGACGCGGTTGTCAACGCAAAGTAGAAACGTCCGGTTTTCCGCAAAGTAGAACTGTCCTCTTTTCGAAGCCTTGGCGCCAGGGGTGATCAGCGGCGGGGCGGCGGGGGGCCGCGGCCGAAGAGTCCCTGGGT
>JAPLMO010000224.1 GCA_026386995.1 Planctomycetota bacterium
CGGCCGCGCGATCCGCGCGTAATCGCCCGCCGCGAGGCCCGAGAAGCCGCGCGTCTTGCCGCGGCCCAGGCCCGCACGGCGCCTCCCCCGCCTCCCGTTTCGCCGCCTTCAGGCAGCCAGGGAGGGTCCGACCATGCGTAAACCCTTCACTATCTCACCCGTGCTGTACCTGCTGACCGTGACGGTTGCGGCCTTGGCCACGGCATCCGCTTGGGCCGTGGACCCACCGGCGGGCGTTTCAAATCCGCAATCCGCAATCCTCAAACCGCAATCCGAGGAGAAGGTCCGCGAACTCTTCGTCCCCTTCGAGGACCTCAGCGTCCTCCTGGAAGGCAAGGCCCAGCGCGTCCTTCTTACGCGCGAGCAGTACCGCGACCTCCAGGCCCGCGCCAAGAAGACCGCCGAGGGCCGTCCGCCCCACGGCGTCCTTCTCGCCTCCGCCGACTACGCCGCCCGCATCGAAAACGAACGCGCGGTCTTTACGGCCACGCTCGCCGTGAGCGTCTTGGAAGACGGCTTGCACGCCGTCGGCCTCGACATCGCCGGCGTCGGCCTCCGCGCCGCCGCGCTCGACGGCAAGGGCGCCCCCATCGGGGTGTTCGACGAGGCGGCCGGCATCACGCGGATCGACCTGGCGCCCCCCAAGGGCGACGCGTCGATCGTCCTGTCCCTCAACAGCCGCCTCAAGCGGCAGGACCGCGTCGTTGTGGCCCGCAGCGTCCTGGTGGACGAGATCACCTCCGGCTACGAGCGGCTGCACGCCACGGTGTCGCTGGCGATCCTGCACCAGCCGACCGACAAGTTCCGCTTCGCGCTGCCCGACGGTTTCGAGGCGACGACCGTTGAGTCGCCCCTCCTCGCCCGCTGGGGCGTGACGGCCGAGGGCGGCCGCCGCATCATCGACGTGCAACTGCGCGAAGAGACCGCCGAGAAGGTGGTCCTTGCCATTTCGGCCGTCAGGCCGGCCCCGAATCTGGAGGCATGGAGTTTTCCGCGGCTTGAACCTCTTGATGTCGCCGGGCAGGCGGCGGTCGTCGGCCTCTTGCTGGAGGACCGCCTGAAGGCCGAGGGCGTCGCCTCCGACGGCCTGGTCCCGATCGATACGTCCGTTCTGGCCCAGGCCCTGCCGGCCACGGTCCTGGCGGCCGAGCCGGGCGCCGTGCGGATCCGCCCCGTGGTCGCCTACTACGCGCCGCAGGGCACGTTCAGCTTGGCCGCGCGGTTCACCAAGCCGCCCGCGAAGGTGCTCGTCACGACGAGCGTCCTGGTGATGCTCGAGGACGGCGGCCAGACGGTCCGCGGCGGATTTGCGATGATGCCCGAGGCCGAGAAACTGTTCGGCTTCGACTTCTCCGTCCCCGCCGGCTGGGACGTGACAGGCGTGACCGATCAGGATGGCAAGGCCCTGGCGTTCGAGCGATACGGCGAGGCCGGCCAGGCAGGGCGCGTCCACGTGCGCCTCCCCAGCGGCCTTGTGCCCGGCCAGGAGCGGCGCGTGTACTTTACCGCGACGTGCACGCCCAAGGACTGGTTCGGCGAGTGGACTCGCACGGACCTGGAGTTCCCGCAGTTTGCGGTGCAGGGCGCCGCCCGCGACATCGGCGCCATCGCCGTCGATGCCCGCGACGACATGACCGTGCGGCCGGAGGCGCTTGAGCGCCTCACCCCCCTCGACGAGAACGAGAAGAAGAATTACGGCCTCGGCGGCGTCGAGGCCGCCCTGGCGTACCGCTACGAGGCCCGGCCGTACCAGGCCCGCCTTGTGGTCGAGCGGAAATCGTCGCGCGCCACCGCCCAGACGTACTCGTTCTTCCGCGTGGACCGCGATGCGCTCGTGGCTCACTACGAACTGGCGTTCGACGTGACGGAGGCCCGCACGCGCCGCCTGGCGCTCTTGCTGCCGAAGGATACGCCGCCCGCCGTTGCGATCCGCGGCCTGGACGACGTGAAACTCAAGGAGTTTACGAGCGACCTCGTGGGCGCGGCCGGCGCCGAGAAGCGTCGCTGGACCGCCGTGCTGGCCGACGGGCGCATGGGCCTCATCCGCCTGGCCGTCGACTTCGAGACCCGCCTCGTCGCCGCCGAGATCAAGGACCTCGCGCTGCCGGTGGTCGTGGCCGACGGCGTTACGTACCAGTCGGGCCTCGTCGCGGTCGAGGGCAGCGCCGAACGCGACGTACAAGTCGCGGCCGCGGGCGCGGCGCGCAAGGTTGACGTCGGCGAACTGGCGGCGGCCGAGTACCAGCCCGGGCGGCGGTTGCTTGGGGCCTACGGGTTCCTGGGCGAACCGCCGGCGGTGAAGATTTCGGTCGCGCGGCCTCCGGCGTACTTCCTGCCGCCGGCCATCGTGCAGCGGGCGGAGTTGGCCTCGGCCCTGTCGGCCGGCGGACGCATCCAGACGGCCGCGCGGTTCCTCCTCAGGACCAAGGCGCTCTTTCTGGAGATTCGCCTGCCCGCCGGCTCGCGCCTGTGGGCGGCCACGCTGGACGGGCGGCCCATCAAGCCCCAACGCGAGGGAGAAAGCCTCCTCGTGAGTCTACCGGCCGGGGCTGATGATGCGCCCGGCAAGGCGGCCGGCGAAGCCGCTGCCCGCGACCTGACGGTGGTCTACGAAGGCTCCATCGCGGAACTTGGCCTCTGGAGCAGTCCGGAGGCGACCGCCCCGCGCCTCTTGCTGCACGGCGGCCGGAAGGAAGAGGCCGTTGAGGTACCGCTGGCGGACCTGGTGTGGCAGGTCTATCTGCCGACAGGCTATCGCGTCATCCGCTCCGAAGGAAGCGTTGCCACCGACGAAATCAGGCAGCCGGAACTGGCGGCGGCCTCCCTGGCGGGCGGCCTGTGGTACGCCGGCGGCGGCGTCGACTTCGATGACGGCGCAATCGGCGGCACGCTGGCCCTGTTGAGCATGAGCGGCTTGCGCGCGATGAAATCGGCCGACCAGTACGACACGACGTGGTCCATGGCCAAGAGTGGCGAGGACGTGTCGGAAAGAAGCAGCGAAGAAGACCGGGCCGACCTCCGGAGGGCCAGAGTCAGCGGCGCGAAGCCCGTCGCCCCGGCCGACGCCCCGCCATCGACCGATGAGGCAGCGCCCGGCGAGACTCCGCCTGCGCCGACGGCCGAGGAGACTCCGTCTGCGCCAGCCCCCGCGGCGGGTGGAAAACCGGTTCGCCCGCCGGCGGCCCAGGCGCCTCCGCCTGCGGCAACTCCCGCGCCGCCGAAAGGGCCTGTCGCGGGGAGGCCGCAGACCGCCCCGCCCGCGAAGAAACCGGTCGAGCAGAAGAAGTCCAAGTCCTGGGCGCTTGAAGGCGTCGCCAGCCTCCGGATCGACCTGGAGCGCACCGGCCGGGCCGTGACGTTCCGCAGCCTTGGCGCCGAGCCGCGACTGGGCCTCGTTGTGACCAACGATCGCCGCCTCGATTCGCTGGCGTGGGGCCTGGCGTTGGCGGTGCTGCTCGTCGGAATGGCGATGACCACGCAGCCCGTCGGCCGCAAGATCGCCTTCATTATCGGCGCGGCCCTGGTGGCTACGCTCGTGCCGGTCATCACGGGGCGGATTGAAGTGGCGCTGGTCACTAACGGGATGTTCTACGCGGCGTGTCTGTTGATCCCGTATTACCTCGTTGCCGGTGCGGTGAGGTGGCTGGTGAAGAAGGCCTGCGGCACGTCGCTGCCAATCGCGCCGGCGGCCGGCGCGACCGTCGTGCTGGTGGTGGGCGTGATGCTGGCGATCGGCGCGGCAGCGGCCTTTGCGGCCGAGCCGTCGATGCCGCCGTACGTCATCCAACTTGCGCCGCCTCCCGATCCGGTCAAGGTGCCAGACGACGCCATCCTCCTGCCGTACGACCCGGCCTCCAAGGGCGGCGTCCAGGCGGCCGACCGGCTGCTGATTCCGTACGACCGGTACGTTGAACTCTGGAACCTGGCGTATCCCGACAAGCCCATCGGCGTCAAAGAGCCGCCTGCGCCGTACGCCCCGGCCGGGGCGTCGCTGGCGGCCGTCCTGAAGGGCGAAGAGTACCTGTTGTTCGAAGGATATATAGACATAGACGTTTACGCCGACGGCTACGTCACCGTGCCGCTGCCCCTGGCGGGCGGCGTGCTGGCGAAGGCCGACCTCGACGGCAAGCCGGCGCGCCTGGCCGTGGTGCAGGCTGCGCCCATGCCGGTTGCAGCCCCCCAGCAGGGGGGCAAGGTGGCGAGTCCCCCCGCGTCGTTCGTCGTCATGTACGTCAGCGGCAAGGGGCGGCACAGGCTGGACCTGGCTGTGCGGATGAAACTGGAGAAGCGCGGCGGGTGGCGCGTGGCCGAGGGACGACTGCCGGCCGCCCCCGCCACGGCCCTGGCGATACGCGTGCCGGAGGCCGGCACAGAGGTACGCCTGGGGGGGGTCGCCGACCGTAGCGCCTACGAGACGAAGGCGGCCGACGAGATCATCGCCACCGCCGTCGGCGCCGCCGGCGCGATCAGCATCCAGTGGCGCCCGAAGGTGGCCGAGGGGCAGGTCGACCTGACCCTGACGGCCGATTCCACGGCCGACCTCCAGGTACAGGAAGACCAGTTGCGCCTGCGGTGGACCCTTGCGCTGGAGTTCCGCCGCGGCGAGCGAGAGTTCTTCTCCGTCGAAGTGCCCGAGGGGTACCTCGTCGAGAAGGTCGAAGGCTCCAACGTGCGAGGCTGGGAGTTGAAGCCGTCGAGCGCGCGGCAGCAGGTGGAGGTCATGCTCCTGAAGCGGACGCGTGAGAAGGAATCGTTTACGCTGACGCTCTGGCGTCCGAGCCTGCGTCCGGCCGCCGCAGGTGCGCCGGCAGAGGCGGCCGCCGCAGGCTCGCCGGTGGAGTTCGACGTGCCGGCGGTCGGCGTAGTCGGGGCCATCCGGCACACCGGGCGGCTGACGATTCACCGCTCGCCGATGCTGGACCTGCGGACGGTTGCCGCCGAGGGCGTCACGCGAGCCGATCTGGCGCTCGAAGCGAAGCGCGGCGGCGCGGCGGCGCCGGCGGCCGATGAAAGTCCGCTTGGCATCCGGCCCTACCAGGCGTACCAGTTTGTGGCCGTGCCGTTCAAGGTGCGCCTGGCGGCGGCGCCTGTGTCCGGAAAGGCGACGGCCGTCGCTCAGACGATCCTGCGCGTGGCCGAGCGCGAGCGGAAACTTGAGTCGCGCGTCCAGCTTACGATCGAAGGCCGCCCGCTCTATCGCGTGCGGATCGTCGTGCCGGCGGACCTTGTCATCGA
>JAPLMO010000412.1 GCA_026386995.1 Planctomycetota bacterium
GACGCCGGTCGCGGCCCCTGCGGTCCCCGAAGCCCTCAACGGGGCCAGGTTCTTCGGCGTGGCGGCCAGGTCCGGCAGCGGGGCGCTGGCGCCGGGGCCCGATGGCTGGTACGATTACATGAGTTACGTCAACCCCGAGAAGAACACCGTGGCGGGCAAGTGGAACTTCACACCCGGTAACGCGCTGGCCGTTGCCGCGGGCGCCAGGAACAGCCGCCTGATCCTGCCCGTGACCGCCCCCGGCAGTTATGAACTGGAGGTTTCGTTCACGCGGACCTCCGGCTCGGATGCCGTAGTCATCTGCCTGCCGGTCGGCCGGTCGGCCTGCGCGCTTCTGGTGGGCGGCGAAGGCGGCGCCGCCAGCGGCCTTGAACTCGTTAACAACAAGTCCTACAAGGACAACGAGACGTCCGTCCGCCCTGCCGTGATCTTCAATGATTCCAAGTACACCGTCCTTGTGCGTGTCCTTCTGCACAGAGAGGACGCCGAGGTCATCGTGACCCTGAATGGCCGGTCGTACATCAAGTGGTTCGGGCCCCCGTCGGCCCTAGCGCGGGCCGAGTCCTGGAAACTGCCCGACGGCCGGTGCCCCGGCCTGGGCTCGTGCGACGCCGCCGTCGTCTTCCACACGGCCCGGATGCGAGTGCTGACGAGCGACGGGGCGCCGGCGAAGTAGGCCCGTGGCGTTTCAAGTCGATCGTGATACAATGCCGCCATGCCGCCTCCGGACCGATCCTCGGATTCCCGCCACGCGGGCGGGCAGTCGTTCGCCACGACGCACTGGAGCCTCGTGCTGGCCGCCGGGCATGGCAGCCGCCCCGACGCCGCGACGGCCTTGGCAACGCTGTGCGAGACCTACTGGTACCCCCTCTACTACTACGTTCGCCGGCGCGGTTACCGCGCTGAGGAGGCCCAGGACCTGACGCAGGAGTTCTTCGCGGCGATCCTGGAGAAAGGGTCCCTGAAGGTCGCCGACCCGGATCGCGGGCGGTTCCGCTCGTTCCTGTTGGCGTCGCTCAACCATTTTCTGGCCAACGAGTGGGACCGCGCCCGGGCCCGGAAGCGCGGCGGCAAGGTGCTTTCCCTGGACATCGATGGCGCCGAGAGCCGCTACTCGCTCGAGCCTGCCGACGACCTGACGGCGGAGAAACTGTTCGAGCGGCGTTGGGCGATGACACTGCTCGACCTGGTGCTCGCCCGGCTGCGGGACGAGTTTGTCCGCGAGGACCGGGAGCGCGTTTTCGAGCGGCTCAAAGACTTCCTGGGCGGCGCGGCCGCCGGCGCCCCGTACCGCCAGGCGGCCGCCGATCTCGGCATGACGGAGGCGGCCGTCAAAATGGCCGTCCACCGGTTGCGGAGGCAATATCGCCGCCTGCTACGAGCCGAGATCGCGCAGACGGTGGCCTCGCCCGATCAGGTCGACGACGAGATCCGACATCTCTTTGCGGCCTTGGAATCAGAATGATTCGCCAGATTCCGCGTTACCTTTGGCGCCGCTTGCTTCAGTAACGGGCGGACCCCGAGGTAAGGAGCCGATCATGGCTAGTACCCGTCGATGCCCCCAATGCGGCGCTGAACTGGCGCAGGACGTGGCCCAGGGCCTCTGCCCGAAGTGCTTGATGAAGGCGGGCCTCGGCTCGCGGACCGAAGCGGGAGAAGCCGGGGTGGTGGCGTCGCCCGCGCAGGGCCATGTGCCGCCCGAGGCCGGAAAAACCTTCGGCGCCTACCGCCTCGTGCGGTTGCTGGGGCAGGGCGGCATGGGTGCGGTCTACGAGGCCGAGCAGAGTGAGAGCGGCCGGCGGGTCGCGCTGAAGATCCTGAGCCAGAGCCTGGACTCGGCCGAGGCCCGGGCTCGGTTCCTCCGCGAGGGGCGCCTTGCGGCCTCCATCAACCACCCCAACAGCGTTTACATCTACGGCACGGAGGAGATTGAAGGCACCCCCGCCATCGCCATGGAACTGGTGCCGGGCGGAACGCTTGAGGACCGTGTCAAGCAGAAGGGGCCCATGCCGGCGCCCGAGGCCGTGGACGCCATCCTCCAGATCATCGAGGGCCTGGAGGCGGCCCAGGCCGTCGGCGTACTTCACCGCGATGTAAAACCGTCCAACTGTTTTATCGAGAACGACGGCACGGTGAAGGTCGGCGACTTCGGCCTCTCGATTTCCACGAAGGGCCGCGCGGAAACGAACCTGACGGTCAGCGGCACCTTCATGGGCACGCCCGCGTTTTCTTCCCCCGAGCAACTGAAGGGGGACGAACTCGACGTACGGTCCGACATCTACGCCGTCGGCATCACCCTCTATTACCTCCTGACCGGCAAGACGCCGTTCAAGGCCGACAACCTCGTGCGGTTCGTCGCGACGGTGCTCGAGCGCCCCGCGGAATCGCCCGCGACGCTGCGCCGCGACATCCCGAAGGGCTTGTGTGCGGCGGTCCTCAGGTGCCTGGAGAAACTTCCCGCCCGGCGGTTCCGGAACTACGGTGAACTGCGTGCGGCGCTTCTGCCCTACGCTGCGGCGGCCCCCACGCCGGCAACGCTCGGATGGCGCGTCCTCGCGTACATCATTGATATTGCCATCTGGTCGGCCGTGGCGTCGCCCGTGGGCTACCTGCTGATGACCCGCACGGGTTGGCCGACCGACCCCGCCGGCTATTCGCCGTTGGTTGTTACGGTCATGGCAGGCGGTTTCGTCCTATGGGTCCTGTATTGGGCTCTGACGGAGGGCGTCCGGGGCGCCTCGCCCGGCAAGGCCGTTTGCCGCCTCCGCGTGGTCGGCCCCGGCCGAAGTGTCCCCGGCGTGCCCAGGGCGCTGCTTCGCGCGGTGATCTTCATGGTGTTGCCCGTGCTTCCCACCTGGCTCTACCTGGGGTTTGATCCGGGGAAGGCCTTTACGCTCGCCTCCCAGCCAACGGTCTCGATGGCGCTTAGTTTCTCTCAGTTCGCCTTAATTGCCCTGCTATTCGCAACCGTTCGGCGCCGCAACGGATTTGCCGGCCTTCATGACCTGGCGAGCGGTACGCGGGTCATCCAGAAGGCGGCCTACGAGGCGCGGCCGGCGCTTCAGCCGGAGGAACAGCCGCAGCCGGTCTCCGAAGCAACCCCCAAGATCGGTCCGTACTACGTCCTCGACCGCCTTGAGAAGACGGAGGCCGGGGAACTCCTGCTCGGCTACGATGCGCGGCTGCTTCGGAAGGTCTGGATTCGCCGTCTGCCGGATGGCACCCCGCCTGCCGCCGCGGGCGTTCGCGGCCTCGGCCGGGCGACGCGCCTTCGCTGGCTTGGCGGCGTTCGTGCGGCCGGCGAGAACTGGGACGCCTACGAAGCGCCGGCCGGAAAACCGCTCCCGGCGCTCATCGCCAGGCCCCAGCCGTGGCGCATGGTCCGATACTGGCTGATGGACCTGGCCGAGGAACTTGCGGCGGCTCTGAAGGACGGCTCCGTCCCCGCCGCGCTCGCGCTGGACCGGGTCTGGATCACGGCCGGCGGCCGGGCCAAGTTGCTCGATTTCGCGGCGCCGGGGACCGGCGGCGAGCCTGTTGCTTCGCGGGAGCCAGCGTCGGCCGCGACGGACTTCCAGGCCGCACGGGCGTTTCTCGGCCAGGTGGCCGTTGCCGCGCTGGAAGGACGCATCGTGGATGCCGATGCCGCGCGCGGCAAGACGCCGGCCGCGCCCCTGCCGCTGCACGCGCGCAAGTTCCTGACCGAACTTCCGGCTTTCGAGGGAGTTGAATCTCTCCTCGGCGGTCTGAAGCCGCTTCTTCAGAAGGTGGCGTCCGTCACCCCCCGCCGGCGGCTCGGCCTCGTTGCCGCCTGCGCGGCGTTGCCAATCTTTATGGCCGGCACCATGCTGTTAGGGCAGTATGCGATGCGATGCTGGATGGAATCACAGCCGGACATCCTGCCGCTTCAGGTGAGTCTGTTACACCTGACCGCGATGGAAAAGCAGACGGGCGGCGAGGACCACGCGAAGAAGGTCCATGCAATGGAGGTCTTCATCGCCGGCCGTTTCGGCAAAGCGATCTCCGACCCGGCCACCTGGTCCACCACGTTTGCCGCGGCGATTACCTTGGACATGCGCGAGAAGGCAAGGCAGATTGTGGCCAAGTACCCCAACCCGTCGGAAAAGGAACTTGCCGAGGCAAAGGCGGTGGTGGATCCGATGGTCGACGGCGACGTGATGAACAGCATCATTGGGAGGTCCCCCGTGCTCATGGCCGCCATGCAGGCAGGTTTTATGACGCTGCCGCTGGCCATCGTCAGCATTGTCTGTGCGATCGCGTTTCGCAGCGGCCTGGCGATGCTGATATTCGGGGTGGTCGCGGTGAAACGGGACGGCTCGCAGGCCGGCCGTCTGCGGGTCTTCTGGCGGGCGCTGGTTACGTGGTCGCCGTATGTGCTTGGGTTTATCGGGCTGGTGGCTCTCGGCTTATGGTTGTTCGGTAAACCCACGGACGCCGGAGATATGAACGTCGTTTTGGGCAGTGCCGGCGGGCTTGCGCTTGGCCTGTTCGCCGTGCTGGCCATCGTGTCCGCGCTCTTGCCGGAGCGCGGCCTCCAAGATCGGCTGGCCGGCACGTGGCTGGTGCCGCGGTAGTTTAGTAGTCTGTCAGGACTGAACCTGTGGGTGCCACGGCTGCGCCTTGTGCAGCCGTGGTCGTCGTCGGGATGCACGGCTGCAAACTGCGCAGCCGTGGCACCCAGCGGTTGATTTCACGTGAGGAAGGTGGGTGCAGAGCACCCACCCTACATGACGCGTCTCGACAAGCCCGAAAGAATCGCTATGATGTCCGGCGAACTCGAACCCTCAAAAGGAGGCTATCACATGCGGCGACGCGATCTGATCGGAACGGCGTGCCTGGCCGGGGCGGGGGCCTTGGCGGCGGTGGGCGAGACGGCCCGTGCGGCCGAGGGCGGCGGGGCCGGCCGGGAACTCATCGAACTCAGCATCTACAAGGCCGAGAAGCCCGAGGTGCGCGCGAAACTGGACAAATTCCTGGCCGAGGCCGCCATTCCGGCCTTCAACCGCCTCGGCATGAAGCCGGTCGGCGCGCTGGCCCTGAAGGACGGCTCGTCGGCCGACGTGTACGTGGTAATGTCGCACAAGTCGGCCGAGTGCTTCGTGACGGCCCAGTCGCGCCTGTGGGCCGACGCCGAGTACCAGAAGGCCGCCGCCTTCTTCGATCCGCCCAAGGGCCTGCCGATGTACAGCCGCATCGAGGCCAACCTGCTCCTGGCCTTCGAGGGCGCCCCGAAACTCGAGACGCCGGGTGGCATGAACCCGGACCGCGTCTTCCAACTCCGCATCTACGAGAGCCACTGCGAGGAGCGGGCGCGCCTCAAGATCGACATGTTCAACAGCGCCGAACTCGGCCTCTTCCGCGAGGCCGGCATGACCTGGGCATTCTTCGGCCAGGCCCTCGCCGGCACGAAGATGCCGAACCTCACGTACATGATGGGTTTTACCGACGAGGCCGCCCAGAAGGCCGCCTGGGACAAGTTCATGAAGAGTCCGGGCTGGGACAAACTCAAGAACGACCCGAAGTACAAAGACACCGTCTCCAACATCACCAACCTGATCCTCAAACCGACGGCGTATTCGCAATTCTAATGTAGGGTGGGTGCTCTGCACCCGTACGTGTTTAGCGCTAGTGTAGTGTTTCACTCAGATGATATCTTATCCATGGCGACCGGGTGCCACGGCTGCGCTGTTTGCAGCCGTGCCGCCGTTCGACGCAGAGCACGGCTGCAAACAGCGCAGCCGTGGCACCCGATACCATAATGTGCGATAACTCTGAAACACTACACTAGCACCATTGTGTGGCACGGCTGGCTTGTCCAGCCGTGGGCAGCGCCGCGGGCCATTCGCCACGGCTGGACAAGCCAGCCGTGCCACACCTGCTATTGACGGGCGCGCGCCACACGCTGAACATGTACTTGCACCCACGCTGCAAAAACAGACAGAACTTTGCGCGGCGGGTCTGTCGCCCAGGCGACTCTTCGACCGGACCCGCCGCGTTTTTCCGGCGCGCTGGCGTAATGCGTCACTCAGATTGCACATTATCCAAGACACTGGGTGCCACGGCTGCGCAGTTTGCAGCCGTGCCCTGCGTCGAACGGCGGCACGGTTGCTGAACGGCGCAACCGTGGCACCCGGCACGGCTGCAAACTGCGCAGCCGTGGCACCTGCACAATCAAAGTTGACGGACTACGGGCGGCGGCAAGTCCTGCAACTTTGGAGGCGTGCGGCATGTTATACTTTCCATGTGGACAATAAGGAGGGCTCCGCAATGCACCGCCACGTCCGATGGCTGTTCGCAATGTCTCTGTCGCTGCTTGCGGCCGGGGCCGCTCTGGCCGGCGAGGCCGCCAGGTCCGTTCCGCCGCCCCAGGGCGAATCGGCGGCGTTGGCCGCAATGTTGCTCCTGCCGCCGCCGTTTGCGGACCGCCTGGGCCTGAGCGAAGAGCAGCGGAAAGGCGTCGCCAAGGCCGCCGAGGAGTTTTTGGCCAAGAACCCGGAGATTGCCTCCATCTCCGGCGACATGATGAAGATGCGCGACGCCATGCAGCAGGCCCGCCAGAAAGAGGACCACACCGGGTATCGCTCGGCGCAGCGGCAGGCCTCCATGCTGACGAGGAAGTTCCTCGAGTTCCGGGCCAACTTCGAGCCGGCCCTCCTGGCGGTGCTCACCGACGAGCAGAAAAAGAAGCAGGCCGAACTCCGTGCCGAGTGGCTGCACCCCGCCACGGTCATACCCATGTTCCAGGGAGGGCAGGGCGGACCAGACGCCCAGGGCGGCCCGGCCGGGCCCGCGCGGCAGGTGGACCTCTCGACCCTCAAGCCGCTCACCGAGATGGGCGACGCCGAGTACAACGGCTTCAAGAGCGGCCTGTACCCCGACGGCAAGAACGAGCGCCCGGCCGCCAACGAGGCCGCGGGCCTGGCGCTGGCCCGCACTATCCAGCCGCTCGACGGCGACGGCAAGCCCAACGCCGCTGCCGGCAAGATCGTGCTTCTCTCGGTCGGCATGAGCAACACGATGCAGGCGACCAACGGCTTCAAGCAGACGGCCGACAATAACCACGAGAAGAACCCGCAGGTGCTCATCGTCAACGGCGCCCAGGGCGGCATGACGGCCTTCCGCACGCAGGACCCCGACGACCACGCCTCCGGCACACAGTTCTGGACCACCGTGGACAGCCGCTTGCGCGAAGCCGGGGCGACCGGCGCCCAGGTGCAAGCGGTGTGGCTGAAGCAGGCCGACGCCCAGCCCTCCGAGGGATTCCCGCAGTACGCGCAGAAACTGGAGGCCGAACTGGCTCGCATCGTCCAGGTCCTTCACCAGCGGTTCCCGAACCTGAAACTCGTCTACCTCTCCAGTCGCACCTACGGCGGCTACGCCAAGACCCGCCTGAACCCCGAGCCGTACGCCTATGAGTCGGGCTTCTCGGTCAAGTGGCTCATCGAGCGGCAGATCAAGGGCGAGGCGGACCTGAACTTCGACCCCGCCAAGGGCACGGTCAAGGCCCCGTGGCTGAGTTGGGGCCCGTACCTGTGGGCCGCCGGCGCGACGAAGCGGACCGACGGGGTCTCCTGGGAGCCGGGCGACTCCACCGGGAACGACGGCACGCACGAGTCGCCGGCGGGCCAGAAAAAGGTCGGTGAGGCGCTCCTTAAGTTCTTCAAGACGGATTCCACGACACGCGGGTGGTTCTGCAAGAAGTAAGACTACACCGGCCCACGGCGCCTTCCGAAGACCGGCGCCCTGCGGCCGGTCTTTTTCGGAATCCGGGCAATAAATCGCGGGTTCAAGAGTCTACCCACTGAGAGTGCCTGTTGACAGGGGCCCTAAGGAAAAGGAGACTGCGCATGAAGTCCGCCGTTGTCGGAGGTCTGGCCGCTCTGTTCCTGTTGGTGTTCGGGTTGGCGGTGACTGCTTGGGGCGAAGAGGCCCCGGCGTCGCCTGCCCCCACGCCCGCGCCTAAGCAAGAGCCGAAGGTCGACAAGACCGAGAAGGCCGCGGCTGCCGTCAAGGCGCACGTTGCCATGGCCGAGAAGTTCCTCCAGCAGGCCCAGGAGGAAATGGCCAAGCCGGAAGGCAAGCGGGACGCCAAGAAGGCCGATGGCCTGAGGCTGAAGGCGGCCGACGCGTACGTTGTCGCCGCCCTTGCCGCCTTCCGCAGCGCCGCCTCGCTCAAGGGGGACGAGAAGCAGTCCTTCCTGGACCAGTATGACAAGCCGAACCGCGAGAAGGCGATCGGCATCTACCTGGAACTCGCCGGAGCGGCCAAGGACAACCGGCGGTGGCAGGAGGCCACGAATCTTTACAAGAAGGTCCTCCAGGTCGACCAGCAGAACCAGGCCGCCGCCGATGGCATCAAGGCCGTCCAGGAAGGCATGAAGACCAGCGACAAGAACCAGAACGACAATAAGAAGACTTACGGCGGCAAGGCCGGCGCCCCAGGCAGGTAACTCGGCCCCGGCCGCCGGCCGGCGAAAAGTCGCCAACGGAATCTTGGCCCGCACGTTGAATCCTGTGATATAAAGTCGGTCTGGGCATGCCGTCTGTAATGGCATTGTGCGGCAATCGCGCGACAATCACGTGATCTGAAAGGAGCGGTCCTGTGCGCAAAACGATGCTGTGGCTGGTGGTTCTGGGTCCGATCTGGGCTGCCGTTGCGCTGGGCGCCGATGTGCCGCCGGCCGAGCAGCCGCAGAATATCATCCTCATGGGATGGGACGGTTGCCACCGCGACCACGTCAAGGCGCTACTCAAGGAAGGCAATCTACCCAACACGAAGAATCTCATCGCCGAGGGCGCCCTCATCGACCTCGACGTCACCTCCGGCGCCACCGACACGAAGGCCGGCTGGACGCAGATCCTCACCGGCTACCGGCCCGAAGTCACCGGCGTGTACTCTAACGGCCGGTACCACGACGTGCCGGCGGGCCTGAGCGTTTTCGAGCGCCTCAAGGCCCACTTTGGGGCCGACAAGTTCGCCGCCGTCGCCGTCATCGGCAAGCGGCAGCACTGCGGTGAGATCAACCCGCCGTTCAAGAAGCCCTTGGACGAGGCCAAGGGCGCGGATGAGAAGCAGGCGAAGAAGGCCGAGCCGCTCGACCCCGGCGCCACGGCAAGCGGCAAAATCTTCTCCCAGGGCCAGGTGGTGGAGGAGAACGGCAAGAAGTTCCTCGTCTTCGGCGGCTCGCCGTACTACACGATGCACAAGGCCTGCGACGAGTGGCTCTTCGGCCTTAGGGAGGACTCAAAGGTCGGCGACAAGGCCCTCGAGATGCTCGATAAGTACAAGGCCAAGCCGTTCTTCTTTTTCGTTCACCTGGCCGAGGTCGACCACAGCGGCCACAAGTTCGGCGAACCTTCCAAGGAGTACAACGACGCCATTATCTCCGGCGACACGCAACTCGGGCGGCTGGTTGAGAAACTCAAGGCCCTCGGCCTCTACGAGAAGACGAAGATCTACGTTGTGGCCGATCACGGGTTCGACGTCGGCGGCAAAGGCCACTCCTACGCCCCGTACGTGTTCATGGCGACCAACGACAAGAAGGTGATGCGCGACGGCACGCGGGCAGACATCGCGCCGACCGTCCTGGACCGCTTCGGGCTGGACCTGGCGAAGTTCGAGCCGAAACTCGACGGCGAGCCGCTCTCAAAGCCCGCCGCCAAGCCGGTCGAAAAGGCCCCGGCCGAGAAGCCCGCGGGAGTGGGCGGCGGTAAGGCCGGTGCCGGCAAGGCCGGCAAACGCGCGGGCAAGAAGGGCGCAGGCGCCGAACCCGCCGCACCTCAGCCTGCCGCAGCCCCGGCGGCGAACCAATGATGCGTCAACTTTGATTGTGTGGTGCCACGGCTGCAAACGGCCTACCGCCCCGCGCGCTTTTTCGCCGCCTTGGCCGCCTTCGCGGGCCTGGCACCGCTCGCCGGTTCGCCCTTCAGCAGGGCGACCGTGTGCGAGGCGGCACGCTGCACGTACTGGTTGGAGTCGCTTGCGGCTTTCTCGAGCGCGGCCAGCGCAGGCCGGGCCTTCTCGCCGATGTTCTCCAGCGACGTGGCCGCCTGGAGGCGGACCCATGGATTCCTCTCGTCGCCGAGGCACGCGATGAGCGCCGCCACGCCCTTCGCCTCCTCGCCCGCGTGGCACAGGGCCTCGGCCGCCGCCACGCGCACATGGCCGGAGGCATCGGCCAACCGCTTCGCCAGCGCCTCGGCCGCCGGCGCGGCCTTCTCGCGCAGCATGACGCACCCCAGCGCCGCCCAGTACCGGACGCACTCGTTCTCATCGTCCATCCACGCGATGAGTTTCGGCAGATTCGCCGGGTCGCGCTTCGTCACGACGTCGCACTCGTCCAGGATCCGCTCCAGCGGATACGCCTTCGGGTCGCGCGAGGCGTCGTAGCCTTCCAGCGGCGAGCCCTCGGGGATAAAGCCGTTGTCGCGGACGGCCAGCATGTGTTGCCGCAGCGCGGCACGCATCTCGCCGATCGTCTTCTGGTGCTCGGGGGCGGCGATGAGGTTCTTCACCTCGTCCGGGTCGGCCCGCAGGTCGTAGAACTCTTCCTCGGGCTTTTCTTCCCAGAAGAATTTTTGCGGGCCGGCCAGTTTGCCTTCCTTATACATCTCGGCCCAGACCTGCACCGACCGCTGCTGGAACATGTACGAGACGTATTGCCCGTAAATCAGGTGCGGCATGTAGTTGCGGATGTACCGGTACCGCTTGTCGCGGACCGTGCGGACGAAGTCGTACCGGTCGTCCATCCGGTTGCGGAACGAGAACGCGTACGGCTGCGCCTCCGCCTTCCGCGGCCCCGCGAAGGCGCGGCCCTGCATGTACTTCGGGACCGCCGCGCCCGCCAGGCCCAGCACCGTCGGGGCGAAATCGACGAACGACACCGGCGCTTCCACACGCGACCCCGGCTCACCCGGCGCAAGGTGCTGGAACTTCTTCGGGAACGCCAGGACGAGCGGCACGTGCAGGCCGCTGTCATAGCAAAACCTCTTGCTGCGTCCAAGGATGCCGCCGTTGTCGCCGTAGTAGAAGACGATGGTGTCCTCGGCCAGGCCGTCGTCCGCCAGTTGCGCGAGGAGCCGCGCGACCTGCCCGTCCAAGAGGGCCATCTGGTCGTAGTAGTGGGCGCGGTCCGCGCGGAACTCGGGCGTGTCCGGATGATACGCCGGCAGCCGGACCTTGGCGGGGTCCGTGCCGTCGGGCGGCCGCTCGTAGGGCTTGCCGCCCTTCGGGAAGATCGAACTCTCGTGCGTCACCGCGTGGTTGAAGACCGCGAAGAACGGTTTGCCGGCGGGCCGGTTGCGCCAGTGGGCCTTGTTGCTGCACTCGTCCCAGGCGTCCTTGATGCTGATGGGGGCGTTGTAGTCGGTCTTGGCGTTGTTGGTGCAATAGTAGCCCGCCTCGCGCAGGTACGCCGGAAAGCCGCGCAAGGTGGCCGGAATCTTGCCCTGCGCCCGCATGTGCTCGGCCGGGCCGCAACTGGTGGCGTACATGCCGCTGATGAGCGTGAACCGCGACGGGGCGCACACGGGGGCCTGCGAAAAACAGTTCTCGTAGAGGATGCCCCTTACGGCCAGGCCGTCGAGCGTGGGCGTGCGTGCGAGTTTGTCGCCGTAGCAGCCCAGGTATGGGTTGTTATCTTCGCTGACGATCCAGAGGATGTTCGGCCGCGCGCCAGCCTCTCTCGCCTCTCTCGCCTCGGCCGCCGCCGGCCCCGCCGCCAGCCCCGCGCCCGCCAGTCCCGCCGCCGCCGCTTTCAGGAACTCTCGCCGGTTCAGCATGGCCTTGCGCTCCTTTCCCACACGGATTTTAACCGCCGAGACCGGCCAGGGCGCTGAGAAAGTTGTGTCCTATAGGCCCGCGAGACCGAGCGGCAAAGGCCGGCGGGAGGAAGCCAATAAACGCACCATCCCGGAGGCCCCTCTTGAGGGCCTCCGGGATGGCTTGTCGCTTAATACTACAGCGCCACTTGGGCAAGTTTCGCGCGGCGGGTCTCCTGACCCGCCGCGCGAAACAGCCTTCTCGCAAGCGCCAACGACGATTCTTGCGCGGTGGGTCCGGAGGCCCACCGCGCAAAGGCTCAAGCATGTAGGGTGGGTGCTATGCACCCACGCGGTTGCCACGCCGACGCCTGAGCAG
>JAPLMO010000395.1 GCA_026386995.1 Planctomycetota bacterium
CAGCGCACCCCCGCCTTCGAGTGGCTCCGCAGCCGGCCCTTGGCCGAGGTCGAGGACGGCAAGGTTGAGGTCGTCGGCCCGGACGTCGACAAACTTCCCGAGGGCGGTAAGATGCCGCTCGGCATCATCGTCGAGGTCGCCGGGCGCAAGATGCAGCCCGACTTCGAGCCGGTCCTCGAGCGCCAGATCCACACGTACCTGAACCACGCGCAGGGCCTCTTCCACATGGGCCAGCGCGACATCAACTGGGTCCGCATCTCGAAGGAAGCGTACAAGGCCGGCTTCCGTCTGGCGCACATCGGCAAGATCCTCCACGCGATGCTGCACGAGCACTTCTCCAGCATCCTCGACAAGGTCCAGGTCAAGATCTACACGGACGAACGGAAAGTTCAGGAACTTCACCAGCAGGCCCGCAAGGTTTTCGAGGAACGCGACGCGCGCCTGGCCGGCATGACCGACGAGTCGGTCGACCTGTTCTATTCCTGCACGCTGTGCCAGTCGTTCGCACCGAACCACCTGTGCGTCATCACGCCGCAGCGGTCGGGCCTGTGCGGTGCGTACTCGTGGCTGGACGGGCGTGCGGCGTTCGAGATCAACCCGGCCGGCCCGAACCAGCCCATCCAGAAGGGCGCGGCGGTCGACGAGAAGGTCGGCCAGTGGGAGAGGGTCAACGCGTTCATCCTCGAGAAGAGCGGCGGGGCGGTCGAGCGCATGAGCGCCTACTCGATGATCGTCGACCCGATGACCTCGTGCGGGTGCTTTGAGTGCATCTCGGCCGTGCTGCCCTCGACGGGCGGCATCATGATCGCCCCGCGCGAATTCGCCGACATGACGCCGTGCGGCATGAAGTTCTCGACGCTGGCCGGTACGGTGGGCGGCGGGCGGCAGGTGCCCGGCTTCGTCGGCCACTCGCGGCACTACATCGCCAGCCCCAAGTTCATCAGCGCCGACGGCGGCTTCAAGCGCATCGTCTGGATGCCGAAGGTCCTCAAGGACGAGATGCACGATGCCCTGGTGAAACGCGCCAACGAACTGGGCCTCGGCGGCGAAGAGTTCATCGGCAAGATCGCCGACGAGACCGTTGCGACCACCGAGGAACAGGTAGCCGAGTTCGTCGCCAAGGTTGGCCACCCCGTCCTCTCCATGGACCCGATGTTTTAGTAGTCAGTCAGAATTGAATCTGCGGGTGCCACGGCTGCGCCGTTTGCAGCCGTGGTCGTCGCCTGGGACCCCCGGCTGCAAACGGCGCAGCCGTGGCACCCGGCAGATTGGGTAATGTGCAATCTGAGTGACCCACCAGACTAGTGCGGGTGGGGAGAATTCCGGTATAATGTTTTTTCGCCTCTAAGGCGGCAAGGGCACTCTACAGGAAAGGCGAATTCGGATGGCACTGAGCGGACTTGAGATCTTCAAACTCCTCCCGAAGACCAACTGCAAGAAGTGCGGGCAGCCGACCTGCCTGGCCTTCGCCATGGCGCTGGCCCAGAAGAAGGTCAGTTTGGACCAGTGCCCCGACGCCAGCGCCAATGCCCGCGAGACCCTGGCGGCCGCGGCCGCCCCGCCGATGCGCCTCATTACGTTCGGTGTCGGCGAAATGGCCGCCAAGACCGGCCAGGAGACCGTCCTTTTTCGCCACGAGGAGAAGTTCCACAGCCCGACGGTCGTGGCGATTGCGCTGCCCGACGACCTCTCGGCCGATGCCGCCGCCGCCAAGGCCAAGGCCATCCAGGCCCTCGCCTTCGAGCGGGTTGGCCAGAAGATGCCCGTCCATGCCGTGGCCGTCATCAACAAGTCCGGCGACGCCGGCAAGTTTGCCGCCACCGCCGAACTGGCGAAGGCCACCTGCAAGGCCCTAATCCTCGTCAGCCAGAATCCCGACGCCATCAAGGCCGCCCTGGCGCATGTAAAGGACTCCAAGCCGCTCATCTGCGGCGCGACCGACACCAACGCCGCCGCCATGGCCGCCCTCGCCAAGGAAGCCAAGTGCCCGCTGGTCGCCGTTGCCGCCGATGCCGAGGCCCTGGCGGCCCTGACGGAGAAACTGAAAGGCGCCGGCTGCGAAGACCTCATCCTGTGCCTCAGCACCACCGACCGCTGGGCCGAGATGCGGGGCCTGACGCAGATCCGCCAGTTGGCCCTCAAGAAGAACTTCCGCCCGCTCGGGTTCCCGGTCATCGCCTTCGCCAACGACGGCGCGCCGGAGGCCCAGGTGACCCGCGCGGCGTCGCTCATCTGCAAGTACGCCGGCATTGTCGTGATAGACACGGTCGAGAAGTGGGCACTCTTGCCGCTCTTGACGGTGCGGCAGAACGTCTACACCGACCCGCAGAAGCCCGTCTCGGTCGAGCCGAAACTGTACGCCGTCGGCGACGCCGGTCCGAACAGCCCCGTCATGTTCACCACCAACTTCTCGCTGACGTACTACACGGTGGAGGGCGACGTCGAGGCCAGCCGCGTGCCGTCCTGGATTATCTGCGTCGACACCGAGGGCACGAGCGTCCTGACGTCCTACTCCGGCGATAAACTGAACGAGAAGGTCGTGGCCAAGGCCATGAAGGCCGCCAACATCGAGAACGTTGTCAAGCACCGCAAACTCATCATCCCCGGCTACGTGGCCGTCATGAGCGGCAAACTGGAAGAGGAGACGGGCTGGGAGATCATGGTCGGCCCGCGCGAGTCGAGCATTATTCCGCGGTACCTGAAGGAAGTCTGGTCAGGCCAGGGATGATCCTCGTGTAACGTGGCGGCAAAGGAGACAGCAAGAGAAAGGGTGGTCAAATGCCTCTACCGGCAGTTCAGGAATCGTATTCCGGCCGCGTCAACGAAGTGACCCTCGGCGGCGGCACGCGCAAGAAGACCCTCACCATCGGCGGCGCCAAGACGATCGTATACGGCGGCGACCGCGCGGTCACCGGCAACCGGCCCGTCATTGCCATCGACGTTCTCGACGCCGCGCCGCAGGATTGGGCGCCCGTGCTGGCCGAGGCGTACGGCAACGTCCTCTCAGACCCCGCCGCATGGGCCAAAAAGGCCGTCGAGGAGTTCGGGGCGGACTTGGTGTGTGTGAAGTTCGACGGCATTCACCCCGACAAGGGCAACCTCGGCGCCGCCGAGGCGGTCGTGGTCACGAAGAAGGTCATCGGGGCGGTCGGCGTGCCGGTCATCCTCTGGGGTAGCGGCAACGACGAGAAGGACAACGCCGTCATGCCGAAGGTCTCCGAGGTCGCCAAGGGCGAGAAGGTCCTCCTCGGGACCGTCACGCAGGACAACTACAAGAGCCTGACGGCCACGGCCCTGGCCGACGGACATCTGCTCATCGCCCAGGCGCCGCTCGATATTAACATTGCCAAGCAGGTCAACATCCTCGTGTCCGACATGGGATTCCCGCTGGGATCGCTCGTGATGTTCCAGACCACGGGCACGCTGGGCTACGGCATGGAGTACGCCTACAGCATCCAGGAGCGCGAGCGCCTGGCGGCCCTGACGGGCGACAAACTCATGGCCGCCCCCGTCATCTGCGACGTCGGTTTCGAGACGTGGCGCTGCAAGGAATCCAAGGCCGACCTGCCGCAGTGGGGTGACGCCGCCAAGCGCGGGCCGCTCTGGGAGGCCACGACGGCCGTGTCCCTGCTTCAATCGGGCGTGGACATCGTGCGGATGCGCCACCCCGGGGCCGTTGCCGTCGTCAAGGCCTACATCGACAGCGTCTGGGGTGCAAAATAGCGATTATGTTTAGCCGCGAATCGAAGATGAGCGCGAACTTCCAAGGAGAATTGAATGATCGCCATCGGTGAACGCATCAACGGTCAGTTTACGGACGTCAAGCAGGCCATCGCGGACCACGATCCGGCCCCGATCATTTCCCTGGCGAAGCGCCAGACGGAAGCCGGGGCGGCGTACCTCGACATCAACGTCGGCACCGCTGCCGCCGACCAGGAAGGCACGATCAAGTGGCTCGTCGAGGTCGCCCAGAAGGCCTCGCCGACGCCGCTGTGCCTCGACAGCCAGAAGCCGCAGGTCATCAAGGCGGGCCTGTCGGTGTGCGATACGTCGCGGGGGGTGCTCCTTAACTCGACGCCCCTCAACAAAAAGAGCGACCCCGAAGTCCTCAATAAGTACGCCGAGATGGCCCAGTCCTCGGGCGGCAGCCTTATCGCCCTAACCATGGACCGCGAAGGCGTGCCGCAGAGCACCGACCGCCGCGTCGAGATGGCCGCCGAGATCCTCACGAAGTGCATGGAACTCGGCATCACGCCGGACCGCCTTTTCATCGACCCGATCATTCTGCCCGTCAATGTTCCGGGCGCCCAGTCGCAGCCGACGAACATCATGGCGGCCATCGACCAGATTCGCCTGATGTCCGACCCCGCGCCGCACATCACGATGGGCCTTTCGAATGTCAGCCAGGGCACCAGCGAGCGCTGCCTCATCAACCGGACGTTCCTGGCAATGGTCATGGCCCACGGGGCCGACTCGGCCATCGTGGACGTGCTGGACGATGCACTCGTCGACATGGTCGCCACGGTCGAGATGCTGATGAACAAGCAGATATACTCCGACAGTTTCCTGAAGGCGTACCGGAGCGTCGCCGGCTCGATGCACTAGTGTAGTGCGTCACTGAGATTGCACATTATCCAAGACGCTGGGTGCCACGGCTGCGCTGTTTGCAGCCGTGCTGTGCGTCGAAAGGCGGCACGGTTGCTGAACGGCGCAACCGTGGCACCCGGTACCATAATGTGGAAATGCTGCTGATCACTCGTAAGCGAGGCATCCCCGGCGCGGCGGGTCGGGAGACCCGCCGCGCGGCACATAGCGGCGCTATCTGCGGCAGAAGGATCACGCCGGAAACCATGAAACCTCTTTACATCAGCGCCACCCTTCAGGATTGCGGCAAGACGACCGTCATCGTCGGCCTCATGGAAGCCCTGCGCAAGAGCGGCTACGACGTCGGCTACATGAAGCCCGTCGGACAGCGATACGTCCAGTTCGAAGGCGTGAACGTCGACGAAGACGCCGTGCTCGCGCGGCACGCGTTCCACCTGACGGACGACCCCAGCGACATGAGCCCCATCGCCGTCGAGCGCGGCTTTACCGAGCGGTACATCTACCACCGCGACCCCAAGCCGCTGGAGAAGCGTATTCTGGAGGCGTCCGGGCGGCTTCGCGCGGCCCACCACTGCCTGATTGTCGAGGGGACGGGCCACGCCGGCGTCGGCTCGTGCTTCGACCTCTCGAACGCCCGCGTGGCGCACCTGCTGGGCGCCCCGGTCGTCATCATCACCGAGGGCGGCATCGGGCGGGCCATCGACGAGGTTGCCCTCAGCCTGCACCTGTTTCGCAAGCACCACGTCCACGTCCTTGGCGTCATCCTCAACAAGACATGGCCGCAGAAACTCGAAAAGATCCAGCGGGCGGTGGCCACGGGCCTGGCGCACCTCGGAACGCGCCTGCTGGGCGTCATCCCGTTCCGGGCGCAACTCGGCTACCCGCGCATGGGGCAGATCGCGGCGGAACTGGACGGCAAGGTCCTCTGCGGCGGGCAGAACATCAACAACCCCATCGAGCATACCGTGGTCGCCGCCATGGCGCCCCAGCACGTCTGCTCCTACATCCGGCAGAACACGCTGGTCATTACGCCGGGCGACCGCATCGACAACGTCCTCATCTCCGTCACGGCGTGCCCGATCGAGCGGGGCCTGACGCGGCCGGTGACGGGCATCCTTCTGACCGGCGGTTTCGAGCCGCCCGCCAGCATCCTGTCGCTCATCGAATCGATCGGCATTCCGGTGGTGCTGTGCCAGGACGACACGTACTCCGTGGCGGCCAGGCTCCAGGAGATGCGCTTCAAAATCCGCCCAGAGGATATGGACAAGGTCGAGGCCGCCAAGGCGCTCATCCGCGAGAATGTCAACGTTCCCGACCTCGTGGCCCGCCTGGCGGACGACACATAAGGCCGATGTTGCTTCACACAGGCGGCACGACCCCCTATACTGATGTGGGCGTTGCAGAGGGCCCAGCAGCCGAGGCGCGAATCGCATGTCACAGAAAACGGAGACGCCGAAGAAAGCCGCCATTCCGGGGCCGGCCCAGCCAGAGATCACGGCCCTGCTGGATGAGTTGTCCATCTCGCCCGCCTCCAACCTCATCGGCGTCCTTCAGCAGGTGCAGGACCGGTTCGGGTTCCTGCCGGCCGCGGCCCTGCGCGAGATGAGCCGCCGCATGCGTATCCCGCTCAGCCGCATCTACGGCGTGGTCTCGTTCTACGCCCAGTTCTACACCGAGCCGCGGGGTCGGCACACCGTCCGCGCCTGCCGTGGCACGGCGTGCCACGTGCGCGGCGGCAAGAAGGTGATCCAGTCCATCGGCGGCGTTTTGAACCTCGAGGATGGCGAAACGTCGGAAGACATGATGTTTTCTTTCGAGACTGTGGCGTGTCTTGGCGCTTGTGCCCTGTCGCCCGTGGTGGTCATCGACGGAACCTATTACGGCAAGGTCACGCCCCGGCGGATCGAGGCGGTCTTGAACCGAATCGTCGCAGATGAGTCCAAGAGGGAGGACGGGAAGTAATGGCACGTTTTGACTCCATCGGCGCCTTCGGCCAGTGGCAGGAGCAACTCAAGGCCGCCCTTGATCCGAAGCGGAAGGAAATCACCATATGCGGCGGTACGGGATGCAGCGCCTTCGGTTCGTCCGACGTGCAGCACGCCTTCGAGGAGGAACTCAAGCGCCGCGGCCTGGCGGATGCCATTCTCGTCAAACGCACCGGCTGTCATGGCTTCTGCGAGAAGGGGCCCGTCATCATTATCCTTCCCGAGAAGTTCTTCTACCCGAACGTCCAGGTGGAGGACGTGCCCGAGATTGTGGAGAAGACCGTTCTTCACGGCAAGGCGATCCGGCGCCTTCTTTATGTGGATCCCGCCACCGGCAAGAAGATTGTTCGCGATCACGATGTGCCATTCTACGCGAAGCAGCAGCGTTCTGTGTTCCGGCTCAACGGCATTATCGATCCGGTCAGCCTTGAAGATTACGTGGCGCGCGACGGCTATGCGGCCGCCGTCAAGGCCCTGGCAGAGATGACGCCCGACCAGGTGATCGCCGAGGTCACGGCCTCCGGCCTGCGCGGGCGCGGCGGGGCGGGCTTTCCCACGGGCCGCAAGTGGCAGTTTGCCCGCGCATCGCCCGGCGACACCAAGTATGTCGTCTGCAACGCCGACGAGGGCGACCCCGGGGCGTTCATGGACCGCAGTCTCCTGGAAGGCACCCCGCACGCGATTCTCGAGGGCATGATCATCGCCGCGTATGCCATCGGGGCGGCGCACGGCATCATCTACGCTCGAGCCGAGTACCCCCTGGCGGTGCGCAACAGCGAGATCGCCATTCAGCAGGGGCGCGACGCCGGCCTCCTGGGCGAGAATATCCTTGGCACGGGCTTCAACTTCGACATTGATATTCACATGGGCGCCGGCGCGTTTGTCTGCGGCGAGGAGACCGCCCTGATCGCCTCGCTCGATGGCAAGCGCGGCATGCCGCGCCCGCGCCCGCCGTTTCCGGCGGTCAGCGGATACCGCGGCAGGCCCACCAACATCAACAATGTTGAGACGTTTGCCAACGTGCCGCTCATCATTCTCAAAGGCAAGGACTGGTACAGTGCCATTGGCACGGAAGGCTCCAAGGGAACCAAGATTTTTGCCCTTGCAGGCAAGGTGAACAACACAGGCCTTGTGGAAGTGCCGATGGGGGCGACCCTGCGGCAGATCGTGTTTGACATCGGCGGCGGCATTCCGCGCGGACGCAAGTTCAAGGGCGCCCAGATGGGCGGCCCGTCGGGTGGATGCGTCTCCGCGCGGTACCTCGACCTCCCGATCGACTACGATTCCGTCCAGAAGATCGGCGCCATCATGGGCTCCGGCGGCCTCATCGTCATGGACGAGGCCACCTGCATGGTCGACATCGCCCGGTTCTTCACCGACTTCTGCCAGAAGGAATCGTGCGGCAAGTGCGCTCCGTGCCGCGTGGGTACCCGCCGAATGCTGGAGATCCTCACCCGAATTACGCAAGGCCAGGGGAAGATGGAGGACATCGACCGTCTGCAGGAACTGGGCGAGATGATCAAGGAGGCGTCGCTCTGCGGTCTGGGGCAGACCGCGCCGAATCCCGTCCTTTCTACCATCCGGCACTTCCGCGATGAGTACGAGGCCCACATCCGCGAGAAGCGATGCCCGTCGCACGCCTGCGAGGCGCTTGCCCCGATGGCCTGCACGAGCGCGTGCCCGGCCCATGTGAACGTGCCGCAGTACGTCGCGCTCATCGCCGAGGGCCGCTTTGCCGACGCTCTCGACGTGATCCGTCGCCGCAACCCGTTCGCCTCGGTCTGCGGCCGTGCGTGCCACCATCCGTGCGAGATGTACTGCCGCCGCGGCGATATGGACCAGCCCGTGGCCATCCGGCATCTGAAACGCTTCGTCTCGGACCGCGCCAAGGACGCCCAGCCGCCGAAGTGGCAGGGCCCCCGCCGCGGCAAGGTGGCGATCATCGGAGCCGGCCCGGCGGGACTGACGGCCGCGTACTTCCTGGCCATCATGGGCCGCGAGGTCAAGGTCTTCGAGTCGCTGCCCGTGGCCGGCGGCATGTTGGCGGTCGGCGTGCCGGAGTATCGGCTGCCGCGCGCGGCCCTCAATCGCGACATCGACTACATCCGCCGCGCGGGCGTCGAGATAGAACTCAACCATCGCGTCGGCTCGCTCCATGAACTCCGCGACGGCGGCTACAACGCCGTCTTCGTCGCCAGCGGGGCCCACGCCAGCATCCGCCTGGACGTTCCGGGCGCAACGGCCGAGGGCGTGCACGATGCCATCGCCTTCCTTCGCCGCGTGACGCTCGGTGAGATCAAGGAACTTTCCGGCCGCGTGATCGTCATCGGCGGCGGGAACGCCGCCATCGACGCCGCGCGGGCCGCCCAGCGCCTCGGGGCCGATCCGGTCACGATCCTGTACCGCCGCACGCGCGAGGAGATGCCGGCGCTGCGCGAGGAGATCGAGGACGCGATCCTCGAGGGCGTCGACATCCGCTACCTCGTCGCGCCGATGGAAATCCAGGGCGACGGCCGCGTCCGCTCCGTCCGCTGCCAGGAGATGGAACTCGGCCCCGCCGACGAGGGCGGCCGACGCCGGCCCGTCCCGAAGCCCGGCAGCGAGCAGGTTTTCCCGACCGACCACGTGATCGTGGCGGTCGGCCAGGCGCCGGAACTGGACTTCGCGTCGTCCGACGGCCGCCTCGTGGTGACCAAGGGCAAGGTCCGCGTCGACCCCGTCACGCAGCAGGCCGGCGAGGGCGTTTTCATGGGCGGCGATGCCGCCACCGGCGCCGCCACGATTGTTGAAGCGATCGCCGCCGGGCAGCGTGCGGCCCAGGCGATCGACATCTTCCTCGGCGGCAAGGGCGAACTGCCGGCCGACACGGGCTTGGCGTCGCCCGGCAAGCCCGAGGATGCCGAGGCCGCCGAGGCCCCGCGCCAGCCGGTCCGCGAGATGCCGCTTGCGAAGCGCCGCGGGAATTTCTGCGAGGTCATCAAGGGTTACTCGCTGGCGGCCGCCTGCTCCGAGGCGCGGCGGTGCCTGCGGTGCGACTTGGAATAACGGATTGCCAGGGGCTTTCTTATGGCTGACGAAGTCTCCGTAACGATTGACGGCCGCCAGGTCGCCGCGGCGAAGGGCGCGACCGTCTTTCTGGCCGCGCGCCAGGCGGGCATCGACATCCCGCACCTCTGCTACGACCCCGTGCTGGGCCTTGAGCCGACGAGTTCCTGCCGCCTGTGCGTCGTGGAAGTGCAGGGCGCCCGCGCGCCCGTGCCGTCGTGCTCGTACCCGGTGGCCCAGGGCATGGTCGTCCAGACCGACACGCCGCGCCTGCGCGAAATCCGTCGGATGGTGCTGGAACTCCTCCTCTCGGACCACCCGCACGACTGTCTGACGTGCGAGAAGTCCGGGGCCTGCGACCTTCAGAAGTATGCCTATGCGTTCGGCATCAAGGAATCGCGGTTCGCCGGCGCGCCGGTGGCCACGATCCCGGTGCAGGACGGCCCGGCCATCGTGTACGACCGCTCCAAGTGCATCCTGTGCGGCCGGTGCATCCAGGTGTGCCACAACGTGCAGGCCTCGGGGGCGGTGGACTTCTACGGCCGCGGGTTCGACACGTGCGTGAGTTTGCCCCCCGGCGTGTCGCGCGAGGAGTCGGTCTGCGCCGAGTGTGGCAACTGCGTCGACGTCTGCCCCACGGGGGCGCTCTCGTACGCCGGGTCGCAGGGCAAGGGCCGCCAGTGGGAGTTCCGGCAGGTCCGCACCGTCTGCCCTTACTGCGGCTGCGGGTGCACGCTGGTCCTGAACGTCCACGAGGGCCGCATCATCAATATCACGGGCGAGCCCGGCACGGGCCCGACGGCGGGCCTCCTGTGCGTCAAGGGCCGTTTCGGGACCGACTTCATCGGCCACGAGGAGCGGCTCGCCAAGCCCCTGGTGCGCAAGGGCGGCGAACTGGTGCCGGTGGAGTGGGAGGAGGCGCTGGCGTATGAGGCCGAGCGCCTCACCAAGATACGCAAGGAATTCGGCGCGGACGCCATCGGCGGCTTCGCCTCCGCCAAATGCACGAACGAAGAGAACTACGTCTTCCAGAAGTTCATGCGGGCCGCCGTCGGCACGAACAACGTGGACCATTGCGCGCGGCTATGCCACGCTTCGACCGTCGCGGGCCTGGCGAAGGCCTTCGGCTCGGGCGCGATGACCAACTCCGTCGAGGACCTGGGCAAGGCCGGCGCGATCTTCGTCATCGGCTCCAACACGACCGAGTGCCACCCCGTCATCGGCGCGGCCATCAAGCGAGCGGTCCTCAAGAACAAGACGCCCCTGATTGTCGCCGACCCGCGGACGATCGAACTGACGGAACTGGCCGTCCTGCACCTGCGGCACAGGGGCGGCACGGACGTGGCCCTCATCAACGCCCTGGCCCACGTCATTATCAAGGAGGGCCTGGCCGACCGCGCGTTCATCGACGAGCGGACCGAGGGCTTCGAGGACCTCCGCAAGGCCGTCGAGCCGTACACTCCCGAGATGGCCGCCAAGATCACGGGCGTCCCGGCCGAAAAAATCGTCGAGGCCGCCCGCATATACGCCCGCGCCACGGCCGCTTCCATCGTTTACTCGATGGGCATCACGCAGCACACCACCGGCACCGACAACGTTCTGGCGCTGGCGAACCTGGCGATGCTCACGGGCAACGTCGGCAAACCAGGCGCGGGCGTCAACGCCCTGCGCGGCCAGAACAACGTCCAGGGCGCGTGCGACGTCGGGTGCCTGCCGACCGATTACCCCGGTTACCAGAAGGTGGCCGACGAGGCGGCCCGCGCGAAGTTCTCAAAGGCCTGGGGTGTTCCGCTCCCGGCCAAGCCCGGCCTGACGGTGACCGAAACGATCGTTGCCGCCGCCGACGGCAAACTCCGCGCCCTCTACGTCATGGGCGAAAACCCGATGCTCAGCGACCCCGACCAGCATCACGTCGAGGAGGCCCTCCGCAAACTGGACTTTCTCGTCGTCCAGGACATCTTCCTGACGGAAACCGCGCAACTTGCGCACGTGGTCCTGCCGGCCGCCGCCTTCGCCGAGAAGGACGGCACGTTCACGAGCACCGAGCGGCGCGTCCAACGCGTCCGCAAAGGCATCGAGCCGCCGGGCGAGGCGCGGCAGGACTGGCAGATCGTAAGCGACCTTTCGCGACGCCTCGGCTACAAGATGGAGTACGCCGACCCCGCGGCCATCATGGACGAACTCGCCTCCGTCTCGCCGATCTACGGCGGCCTCACGCTCGCGCGGCTGGAGCAGGGCGGCATCCAGTGGCCGTGCCCCACGCGCGATCACCCGGGGACGCCGATCCTGCACATCGGCAAGTTCTCGCGCGGCAAGGGGAAGTTCCACCCGGTCGAGTACATTCCGCCGAAGGAACTGCCCGATGCCCAGTACCCGTTCCTCCTGGCCACGGGGCGCATCCTTCAGCACTTCCACACCGGCTCGATGTCGCGCCGGTCCGACGTGCTGGCCAACCTCGTCTCGGTCGGCGGGATCGAGATTCACCCCGACGACGCCGCGCGCCTGGGCATCCGCGACACGCAGGCGGTGCGCGTGACGTCGCGCCGCGGCGAGATCGAGATCGCCGCCCACGTGACCGACCGCGTCTCGCCCGGCACGGTGTTCCTGGCGTTCCACTTTGCCGAGGCGCCCGCGAACCGG
Source organism: Planctomycetota bacterium (assembly GCA_026386995.1). The sequence goes on from JAPLMO010000395.1 coordinate 12,276, forward strand.
CTGACCATAGCGGCCCTCGATCCGGTCGCGAAGATCCCCGAGTTCAAGGTCTGTGCCGTCAGGATCGCGCCATGTCCGTAAAGCGCACGGTTCCGGTCTGGCGGGTTGGGCCGGGCGGGCCCGAGCACTCGGTCATCGAGGAGGCCGTAATCGAGATCGTCCTCGGCGGCCGCACGCTGGTCCGGGCGGGCTGTCTGCCGGAGGCGCTCGATGATTTCGCGCTGGGGTTCCTTGCTTCCGAAGGGCTTATCAAGGGCCCGGCCGACGTGGAGTCGCTGGCCGTCTCGCTCCCCGAAAAGAGAATCGATATCCGTGCCGCCGTTGACCCGGACCTGCTCGTAAAGTTCCGCGAGCGCCTTGCCCTGAGCACCGGCTGCGGCCGCGGCGCATCGGGGGCGGCGGAAGGGCTGCCGCGCGTGGAGTCGCGGGCGACGTTCAGCCCCGACGACCTCTCCGCCCGCATGAAGGAGATGGACCGCGCCTCGACGCTTTTCCGCGAGACCGGCGGCGTCCACGCGGCTGCGGCGACCGACGGCCGCACGCTCGTGGCTTTTGCCGAGGACCTCGGCCGCCACAACGCGGTCGATAAAGTCCTCGGCCTATGCCTGCGGCAGGGCATCGCGCTGGGCGGCCTCGCGATCCTCTCGACCGGCCGCCTGAGCGGCGACATCCTGGCCAAGGCCGCGCGGGTCGGCGTGCCGCTGGTCGCCAGCCGCGGGGCGGTCACGTCGCTGGCCATCGAAATCGCCGGCCCGGCCGACATTGCGGCGGTCGGCTTCGCCCGCGCCGGCCGGATGAACGTCTACACGGCCCCCTGGCGCCTGGGCTTGGCCGCGCCGAAGTAGTAGCCTGTCGCAATTGAATCTGGGGGTGCCACGGCTGCGCAGTTTGCAGCCGTGTATCCCTGCCGACGACCACGGCTGCACAAGGCGCAGCCGTGGCACCCGCATTATCAAAGTTGAAGGGCCGCTAACGCTGCTTAGGAATGTCAATATGATCTCGCCTCACGAAGCCCTTGAAATCGTCCTCAGCGAGGCGCGGCGGCTGGAGGCCGTCCTGGTGCCGCTCGCCGATGCGCTGGGCGGCCGTCTGGCCGAGGCCGCCGTCGCCGACTCCGACCTGCCTCCTTTCAACAAAAGCGCGATGGACGGTTACGCGGTCCGTGCCGCCGATGTGGCGCGCCTGCCGGCCGAACTGGCGGTGACCGAGGAACTTCCCGCGGGGCAGTCGCCGACGCGGCCGCTTGAGCCCGGCACGTGCGCGAAGATCATGACCGGCGCGCCGGTCCCGCCGGGGGCCGACCTTGTCGTGCCGGTCGAGGACACCGAGCGGCCGGCGGACGGCCGCGTGCGCATCTTGCGGGTGGCGCCCGGCCGGTCTCACATCTGTCCGCGCGGCGAGGACGTGCGGCGCGGCGAGGCCGTGCTGGAGGCGGGGCGGGTGCTAAGGCCGCAGGAGATCGGCCTCCTGGCAGCGGTCGGGTGCGACCGCGCGGTCATCTACCGGCGGCCGCGAGTCGCGGTACTTGCGACAGGCGAGGAACTCGTGTCAGTCTCGGCCGTGCCCGGGCCGGGCCAGATTCGCAACATCAACTCCTCCAGTCTGCTGGCCTGCTGCCGCGCGGCGGGCGTTCCCGCCGACGACCTGGGCGTCGCGCGCGATGAGAGGGCGGATCTGCGGGCGAAGATTGCCGAGGGCCTTACGCGCGATGTCCTCGTCGTCTCCGGCGGCGTCAGCATGGGCGAGTGGGACTTCGTGCCGAAAGTCTTTGAGGAAGCCGGCGTGGCGGTCCGTTTTGCGACCGTCAGCATGAAGCCCGGCAAGCCCACCGTTTTCGGGATGTGCGGCGGGCGGCTCGTCTTCGGCCTGCCGGGGAACCCCGTCTCGACGCTCGTGGGCTTCCGGTGGTTTGTGCGGCCGGCACTCAGGAAGATGATGGGCCACCCGGACCCGGCGCCCCAACTGCTCGACGCGCGGCTCCTTGCGCCGGTGAAGGCCAAGGACGAGCGGACGACGTTCGTGCCGGCGGTGCTTCGATATTCGCCGGACGGCTGGGGCGCGACGCCTGTGATCACGCACGGCCCGGCGGACCTCGTGGGCTTCTCGAAGGCCGACGGGCTGATCATCCTTGAGCCAGGCGCGTACGAGGCGGGGGCGCGCGTCAAGGCGCTGCCGCTCGATTTCTGAAGTGCGAGTGTGGCACGGCTGGCTTGTCCAGCCGTGGCGGAAGCACGCGTTGTTTCCCACGGCTGGACAAGCCAGACGTGCCACACCGATTCTCTTACGGGCTGCGCCTGCGAGTAAGTTCTGCCGGCGTGTTCACGTTCTCCCACGCCGCGCGCAGGTTCGCCGGCGGCCTGGGCGAAAGCACCTTCGGATGGCCCGCCAAGAGCGACGGCGCGGACTTTCCCTCGGCCGCCAAGTCTTCCAGAAGCCCGCGGGCACGGAAATCATAGTGCGCCAGGAGCGGCTCGACGCCGCGCCGCCCCGGGCCGCGCGGCAGCGTCGCCCAGACGCCCGGCCGCCGCGTCGAGAGGAGCCACGCGAGCGCCTCGGGCGAGACGTGTGGCATGTCGCACGCCGCCACAAGCCACGTGGCCCACGGCGCCCAACGCATGGCCGCGAGGATTCCGGCGAGCGGACCCTTGAGGCCGGGCGCATCCGGCAGCCGCGTGACGCCTTCCAAAGCGCGCGGTATGTCGCCGGCGCCGACGATGGCGATCTGCTGTGTGACCTTTTCTAGCCGCGCGACGGCATGTTCGAGCCACGTTTTCCCGCAGCGGCGGAGCAGGTGTTTCGGCCGGCCCATACGCTTACTGCGGCCGCCGATGAGGACGCACCCGTACACGGGCGGCCGGCACCACTGCGCGGGGAGCCACGACTGGAGGAGATTCCACGTGATCTCCGAGCGGTCGGCATCGCGCTGGAGCGTGGCGAGCACGTCGGCGAACTGGTGCGGCGCGCGGCGCTCGCCATCTCCCAGAAGCCAGACCTTTGCGCAGGGGAGGGGCTTGCGGCCCTCGACGAGCACGAGGTCGTAGCGGCGGCAGAGATCCGC
>JAPLMO010000243.1 GCA_026386995.1 Planctomycetota bacterium
GATGTCGCAGGCCGAGCGCGACCGCCTGGGCATCCAGAGCCTCCCCGGCAGCCTCACCGAGGCCATCGAGGAGATGGAGAAGAGCACGCTCATGCGCCGGGCACTCGGGGACCACATCTTCGAGAAGTTCATCGAGAACAAGCGAATCGAGTGGAACGACTACCGCACGCAGGTCCACGAGTACGAGTTGAGGAAGTACCTGGGCGTGCTGTAGCGGCGGGCGGCTGAGCGGGCGGGTGCCACGGTTTCGCCGTTCAGCAACCGTGCCGCTGTTCGACGCAGCGCACGGCTGCAAACAGCGCAGCCGTGGCACCCGGCTTGAGCGAGACGGCCGCAAGCAAGCGGCGTCGCGCCCGCTACCGCGAGTAAATCCCCGTCAGTTTCCCCTGCGCCAGGACGTGGCCCTTGATGTCAGACAGGAGGGTCTTCTTGTTGGCCCCGGCCCCCAGGGGGAGGTTTGTGTCGAGGGCGTAGATGACGAAGTTATAGTGATGCGTGCCGTGACCTTTGGGCGGCATGGGCCCGTTGTAGCCGAGTTTCGGCCAACTGTTCATGCCCTGGGCGGCGCCGCCGAGTTCGGCCAGGAGTTCCCGCCTGGCGACCCCTTCGGGCAGTTTCCGCAGGTTGCCCGGCAGGTTCCAGATCAGCCAGTGGTCCCACGTGCCGACGGGGGCGTCGGGGTCGTCGCAGACGAGGGCGAAGGTTTTCGTGCCGGGGGGCGGCTCGCCCCATTCCAGCGGCGGCGAGACGTCTTTGCCCTCGCCCGTGTACTGGACCGGGATCCGCTCGTTGTTGCCGAAGGCGGGACTGGTCAGTGCGAAGGTCATGCCGCTTCCCTCCGGTTCGGGTTCCATGCTCTCGCAGGCGGTCGGCAACGACGCCATCACCGCCAGCGCAGGAATCACCAGCAGCAGGCAGGGTGAAACACGGTGAACGGTTGCGCCCATCGATTCTCTCTCGGTTCCCTCCCCACATTATATATGATGCGCTCGGCGCGCCAGCGCCGCAAGCGCAAACACGCGGCGTCGGTGAGGCGTCAGTTATGCCGGGTGGCATGGTCACGCTGTTGCGTGACCATGTTGCAGTGACGCGCCAGCTGCCGTTCGAGGCACATGGTCACGCAACAGCGTGACCATGCCACCCGTGTAACCGGCGAGCTGCCGTCGTCGGCCTCCGCCCTTGCGGCGCGGCAGGCTTGCGGCGATACTGTATCGGTCTGGCGCCGGCGCCAGGAAGGAGGCCCCCCGATGGAACTGCTGGGAATACCCTTGGCGGATGATCTCTTCCAGCCGTGGCAGGTCTACGCCACCGACGTCGGCCGCATGGTGCTGGCCGCCGCCTGCGGCGCGGTGGTCGGCTGGGAGCGCGAGGCCCACGAGAAGGTCGCCGGCCTGCGGACCCACATGCTCCTTGCGATGGGGGCATGCCTCTTTTCCCTCGTGGCGCTGCGGATGCACGAAGATGTGGCCCAGACGGACGTGATGCGGCTCCTCCAGGGCATGCTCATCGGCACGGGCTTCATCTGCGGCGGGGCGATCTTCCGCGAAGGGGCGTCGGTCAAGGGCCTGACCACCGCCACGGGCCTCTGGGTCATGGGGGCGGTGGGACTGGCCGCGGGCGTCGGGCAGTACTTCCTCGCCATCCTGACGACCGTCGTCACGTTCGTCGTCATGGCGTTTGTGTGGCGGGCGAAACATAAGTCCGAGGCGCCGGCGGCCGGCGACGGCAAACGCGGCTGAATCCGTGGAACGGCGTGATCGGGGCTGCGGCAGGGCCGGGCTTGCTATCGTTTCAATATTGTAGTATAACCCTGACTTGTTATGCGGCCGCCCTGCGCGGCCCGCGAAAGGAGGCACATCATGAGCGCATTGCTTGGCTTGGGTGGCGCGGCGTGTATCGCCTTGGCTGTCCTGGGCGGCCTTATCGTCCTGGTGGGCGGCTGGTTCATGCTCACCTACAACGGCCTCGTGCAACTCAGGAACGCCGTCAAGAACGCCTGGAGCCAGATCGACGTCCAACTCAAGCGCCGCTACGACCTGATTCCCAACCTCGTCGAGACCGTCAAGGGCTACGCCGGCCACGAGAAGGAAACGCTGGAGCGGGTCGTACAGGCCCGCCAGGCCGGCATTGCCGCCGCGACCGTCAAGGACCAGGCCGCGGCCGAGAACATGATCACGGGGGCACTGCGGCAACTGTTCGCCCTTTCCGAGGCATACCCGAACCTGAAGGCGAACGAAAACTTCCTGAAACTCCAGGAAGAACTGGCCTCGACCGAGAACAAGATCGGCTTCGCCCGGCAGTATTACAACGATGCCGTCCAGACGTTCAACACGCGCCAGGAGATGTTCCCGGCGAACCTGGTGGCCTCGATGCTGGGCTTCCAGCCGGCCGAGTTCTTCGAGATCGAAGACGCCGGCCAGCGCGAGGCGCCGAAGGTGAAGTTCTGAGATGGCTCAGTTCGAACAACTGACCTCGGCCAACAAACGCAACAGCGTTCTGCTGGTCATTCTGTTTATCCTCTTCATCTGCGCCCTGGGCGCAGTCCTGGGCTGGGCCGTGTTCGGCGACCCGATTGCGGCGGTCCCGAGCATCTTCCTGGCCCTGATCGTTTCGTCCATCTCGGCGATCATCGGCTACTATGCCGGCCCGTCGGCGGTGCTGGCGATGAGCGGCGCGCGGCCGATCGCCAAGGAAGACGACCCGGAACTCTATAACGTCGTCGAGGAGTTGGGCATCGCCTCCGGCCTGCCGATGCCCGCCCTTTACCTGGTCGACACGCCCGCGATGAATGCCTTCGCCACCGGCCGCGACCCGAAACACGCCTGCGTGGCCGTGACGAGCGGCCTGCGCGAGCGGCTCAAGCGTGACGAACTCCAGGGCGTCCTGGCCCACGAACTCTCGCACGTCCAGAACTTCGACATCCGGTTCATGACGCTCATGGCCGTCCTGGTGGGCGTCGTGGTCCTGGTGGCCGACATCGGCACGCGGGCGATCTTCTACGGCGGGCGCGGCCGGTCGAGCGATCGCGGCAGCGGGGGCGGGGTGCTCCAACTGATCATTATCGTCCTGGCGATCCTCCTGGCGATCATCGCCCCGATCTTTGCCAAACTCATCCAGTTGGCCGTCTCGCGCCAGCGCGAGTTCCTGGCCGACGCCTCCGCCGCACGCATGACGCGCTACCCCGAGGGCCTCGCGCATGCGCTGGAGGCCCTGGCGTCCGAAACGGAGCCGATGCCCCAGGCCAGCCGCGCCACCGCTCACCTCTTTATCGTCCAGCCGCTCATGATGAACGGCCGGCGGCCCGGCGGCAGCGGCGAGAGCATGTGGTCCTCGCATCCGCCCATCGAAGAACGCATCCGCCGCCTGCGGTCCCTCGGAAACATCGAAGGTTGACCTCCGGGTTTTCCGACAGGATAGTACGACAGCGCAATTTATAAGGTTTTGCGCGGCGGGTACGGAGACCCGCCGCGCAAGTAGTACAGTTGCTCTGTTGAACTAGTGTAGTGTTTCAGAATTATCGCACATTATGGTATCGGGTGCCACGGCTGCGCTGTTTGCAGCCGTGCTCTGCGTCGAACGGCGGCACGGCTGCAAACAGCGCAGCCGTGGCACCCGGTCGCCCTGGATAAGATATCATCTGAGTGAAACACTACACTAGGGCGGGAGAGTTCCAGGCGAGGGAAAGGTCTCAGTGCTGCGCTACGTCGGCTATCTTCTGATGGTCCTGGCGGTGTTGGCCATGGCGGGCACGGTGGTGGTCTGCCTCATCGGCGGCCTCCAGGAGGAGTTCCGTATGCCGGGCGCGATGCGTCTCGTCGCCTTCGACGAGGCCGCAACGACCAAGACGCCCGTCCTCCGCGTGGGGGCACAACTCCAGAACCTCGATTTCGGAAAACCGATAGCCCTCGCCTACATGGCGGCCCGGTACGATGACGGCTGGTGCGAGAGCAGTTACACCAACTCGCTCGGGGTGATCCGGTGGGTCCGACGCGGGCCGTTGCCGGCGGGCCTGCACCATTACACCGCCTCGTTTCCCGAGACGCACCCGCGCGTCGACGTCCGGGCCGGCGCCACGGTCTGGGTAGTGCCGGCAGGGGTGCCCGCGCTGTGGGTGGATGCGGCGGCGCTGGGGCCCGAGCCTCAGGCGGGCGGCCCGGCCGCGACCCTTCCGTCCGCGGAGGCGATGCGCCCCGCCCTGGATATGCTCAAAACGCTTGCAGGGGGAAGGCAAGTGGTGTACCTTGTCGCGGGCGGCGCAGACGACTACGCGGAGGTCCGCGAGCGGCTTCGGGAGGACGGCGCGACGCCGGGGCCCCTCATCTGGCTCCGCCAGGGCAACGAGGTCGAACGTCTGAAACTCCTGAAGGATGGCTGGCCCGACGTCGACGGCGCGGTCGTGGCGGCGCCGGTCGTGGCCGACGCGGTCGCCAAGTTGAAGGTCCGCGTTTTTCGTCTGCCGCGCGCGGCCGATGATGTGCTGCTGGAACCATCGAAGACGGGGGCTGTACGCAGTACGGGAGAAGGCAATTGAGCGGGCGAGCCGGGTTCGCTGAAGTAGTCGTGCTGGCGTTGGCTGTGCTGTTGGTTGCGGGTTGTCAGCGGCAGGCGATGATCGTGTCGACGCCGCCGTCGATGAAACCCGATTCGCATGTCCGTAAGCCTCAGTTGCCGCCGCCCCCCTCGCCGCCCCCTGCGCCGGTCCCGGTCCGCAAGGAACCGCCGCTGCCGCCCCTGGAGATTCCCCGCAAGCCCGTCGATCCGCCCCTGCCGGCGCACGATGCGGCGTGGGAGGTACAGGTGACCGAGCGGCCGTGGCGGTGGATCGTCATTCACCATAGCGCCACGGACGCCGGCTCGGCGGCCGCCTTCGACAACTTCCACCGCAACGGACGGCACTGGGACGAACTGGGCTATCACTTCGTCATCGGCAACGGCGGCGGCGCGGGCGACGGCACCGTCGAGGTCGGCAGCCGCTGGCCCAAGCAGAAGTGGGGCGCCCACTGCCGCGTCGGTGACAACGAAGAATATAACTATTTCGGAATCGGGATCTGCCTCGTCGGCAACTTCGAGAAGCGCTGTCCGAGCGAGGCCCAGATGCAGTCGCTCGCGCGGCTGGTCGGCTACATGGCGGCCCGATATAAGATCGACGAGTCGCACATCATCGGCCACGGCTCCGTCGGCGACACCCGGTGCCCGGGGCGCGGCTTTCCCATGGGCGACCTCTTGACCCGCGTGCACCGCGTTCAGACCGCCCGCGAGGGCCTCGCCAGCGCCGAGTGAGTAGTCCGTCACAATTGAATCTACCGGGTGCCACGGCTGCGCCTTGTGCAGCCGTGGTCGTGGGCAGGCAAGCACGGCTGCAAACTGCGCAGCCGTGGCACTCACATAATCAAAGTTCACGGACTATGATGCAGGCGCGACCTTGAGGCCGCGGCTCGACTTGCCCCCCTGCGCCTGATACCATGCCCGTCATGAAACCGGATGAATCCATCGCCGAAAGCGCCGACGTGGCCGTTGTCGGCGCGGGCCCCGCGGGCCTGATGGCGGCCATCGCCACCGCAGGGGCCGGGCGGCGGGTCGTCGTCCTCGAGCAACTCCAGCGCCCCGGGGCGAAACTCCTGGCCTCCGGCGGCGGCCGGTGCAACCTCACAAACACGCTCCCGCGCGACGCATTTCTCGCACGTTTCGGGCGGCAGGGCAGGTTTATGCTGCCGGCCCTGGCGGCCCTCGACTCGCAAGGCCTGAGGCAACTGCTGGACGGCCTCGGCGTTCCCACGCACGCGCCCGACGGCCTGCACGTGTATCCCGTTTCCGACTCGGCGCTGACAGTCCAGAAGGCGCTCTGGCGGCGGGCACGCGAACTTGGCGCCGAGGTCCGCCTGGGCGTGCGCGTGACGGGCCTGTGGCTGGAGGGCGCTGCGGAAAAGGGGACAGCCCCCGTTTCCGTTTTGCGGGGTCTGGAAACAGAGACCGGCCGCGTTGCGGCACCGCACGTCATCCTGGCCGGCGGCGGCCGGGGTTACCCGTTGCTCGGCGGAAGCGCGAGCGGCTATCGTCTGGCGCGCCAGGCGGGTCACACGATCGTCGGGCCGACGCCCGCCCTTGTGCCGCTCATCGTGAAAGAGCCGTGGGTGCGGCGCTGCGCCGGGGCGACGCTTGCGGCGGCCCGCCTGCGGATTGATCTTGCGGGCCAGCCGCGCGAGGGCGCCCGCGGCGAAGTGCTCTTTACGCACACGGGCCTCTCGGGGCCACTGGTGCTTGACCTTTCGGGCGACGTGGCAGCACTCCTCGCGAAGCACAAGACCGTGCCGCTCCTCGTGGACCTCGCGCCGGGCGTCACGCCCGCCGACTGGCGCCGGCGGTTCGAGAAGTGGCGCACTGCCGAGCCGCGGAAGACCATCGTCGGCCTGCTGGACCGGCATCTGCCGAAGTCGCTTGCGGCCGTGCTGGCGGAACTGGCCGGGCTCGTCCCCGCGCTCGGGCCGGGGCAACTTTCGGCCGGCTCGCGCGACCGCCTGGCGGAACTCCTGACGGCACTTCCGCTGACCGTTACGGGCACGGAAGGCTGGGACCGCGCGATGGTGACGCGCGGCGGGGTGACCCTGAAGGAAGTCGCCCCGCGGACGCTTTGCAGCAAACGCCTCGCGGGCCTCGCCTTCGCCGGCGAAATTCTCGACCTCGACGGCCCCAGCGGCGGCTTCAACCTTCAGTGGGCCTTCTCGAGCGGATACTTGGCGGGCAAGTCGGCCTCGGCCGCAGGCGCCGCCGTCGTTTAACCGTTGCCGTTGTTCAGCCGTCGCCGCACGTACGTGTTTAGCGTGCCAGGCAAGAGTTGTCATTCTGAGCGAGCGAGAGCAAGCGAAGAATCTCGGCCGCCCGAACGGCGAGATTCTTCGGCCCCGTAAACGGGGCCTCAGAATGACAGCGATAAACACATACCGCCGCACACGGCGACGGTTATTATGACCGCGGCCGTGTGCGGCCGCGGCTATAGCAATTCACGCTTGACTGTAGCGAGTGTGTGCGCGGTGGGCAGTCTTGCCCACCGCGCCGCCTCTCGACATTCCGCGCGGCGGGCAGGACTGCCCGCCGCGCGAGGGGCTATAAGCAAGCGTGAACTGCTCTAAACGTGCGCCGGGGCCGGTGCTTGCACGGCCACAAGCCGCGAACTATGATATAGGTTCAGAGCCAGCGAATCGGAGACCTCCCATGGCGAAGGCCAAGAAGACCGGTGTCGGCAAGAAGATGGTCATCCTCCTGGGCAGCCCCCGCCGCGAGGGCAACTCGGCCGCACTCGCCGACCGGCTGGCCGCAGGCGCATCCGAGGCCGGGGCCAAGGTCCAGACCTTCTACCTCCACGGCATGAAGATCGCCCCGTGCCAGGCCTGCGAGTCCTGCCACAAGCCCGACGCCAAGGGCTGCATCATCCGCGACGACATGCTGCGGGTGTACCCGGAGTTGCGCGCGGCAGACGCCATCGTCTACGCCTCGCCGATCTACTGGTTCACGGTCTCGGCACAACTGAAGGCGGCGATGGACCGCTGCTACGCCCTCGGCGGCCCCGCGGGATACGCCCTGGCCGGCAAGCGCATCGGGCTGGCGTTCACGTTCGGAGGCGAGGACGCGTTCGATTCCGGATGCACGAACGCCATCCGGACCTTCCAGGACGCCTTCCGTTTCGTGGGCGCCGAGATCGTCGGCATGGTCTATGCCAGCGCCGGCGAGGCGGGCGACGTGCTGAAGAACGCAAAGGTCCTCGACGAGGCGAAAGAACTCGGCCGCAAACTGGTCAGCGCGTGAAGTGCAGGCCGCGCCCCACTTTCCGCGGCGGGTCTCCCGACCCGCCGCGCTCGCCGTGGCGGCGGCGAGATAGAATGTAGGGTGGGTGCTGTGCACCCACCATTGGCAGTATCTCTTCGCATCAGTGTGGGGTGCCCTTAAGCGCGGCGACGAGGGCGCCGCCTGCGCCGAAAAGAAGAAGCCACAGTGGCCATGCCAGAAAAATGATACCCCAAGCCAGGCGTCGGGCCTTCTCCAAGTCCTCACTTGCACCGGCCTCCTGGATACGCCGCCGGATTCTCCTCAACAGCCTGATGGCCAGAAAGAAGGCGATAGGGTCGAGAATCCCCGTGATCAGCAGATATGCCAGCCTCTGCGCCGAGCGGTAGAGTTGGTAATCCGGGCCGTGCTCGGACGGCTGCGGCGGGTCCATGGCTCTGAGTTCGTCGCCTGACTTTCGCTGTTCCTCAAGGGCCGTTTGCGCATCCTTCACTCGCCCCAGGGGTACCATGATCCGTATGCCGCCCGGGTGCAGACCGAGTTGCATATGCCAATTCCACGAGGCCATGTGTTCGCCTTCGATCCATGCGGGGATTTCCGCGTTACGCAGGAGGGCTGCGATCAGTTCGGCCTCCTGCACCTCGTAGGCGGTCGTCAGGACTGTAAGCCCGCCGTCCCGGTACGCCTCCGGATCGGTCGGCAGGCCGAGTTGCTCGGCCCGGCGTTCGAGGTACTGGTCGAAGTCTTTGTCTTCGGGCATGGCGAAGTCCCCCAATGCGGATACAAACCCAACCTCGAAAGTACCCCGCCGCTTCCGCGTCGGGCTCGAAAAGCGGCGTCGGGCTCGAACAACATCGTAATCATGCGCGTCGACAATGGCAATCTCCGACATGGCAGTCTCCGACCCTGATTCTCCCGCCGCGATAAACTTTGACGAGCGCCGCCGCTTCGGGTACATAGGCAGCCGCCGGACGCCTCTCGGTCCCGGCCCGGGCGTGAGGCGCGTGTTCTCGTGAAAGGATCTGCTATGCTGAAGATGCTCGAAGTCATCGGCACGTCGGACGCCAGTTGGGCAGCCGCATCTAAGGCCGCCGTCGAGGCGCTCATTGCCAAGGGCGAGAAGGTCCACTTCTTCGTCCTACAGGAAGAGCGCGGCAGCGTCCGTGGCGGCAAGGTCGAGTTCCAGGCGGTCGTGAAGGTGGCCGTGGATGCCTGAGCCGCCCGCTGCGCGGCAGGGGGAAATCGCGGCGAGACGTGGCCTTGCCGGCCATGCGGCGAGAAAGCCATGCGGCGGCATCCGGCCAACCCGGCCACAGAGGCGTCCTACGCGATGCTCGCCAAAGTCTTACGGATGAAGTCGAACGACTCGATGATGCCGGGCAGGGGGGCGTCGCCCTTCGCCTCGTACTCCAGGGCGACGTGGTAGGGGAACTTTGCCTCCAGGAGGGCCGCAAGGACGCCCTTCGTGTCGATGACGCCCTTGCCGACCTCGGCCGGGCCGCCCTTGGCCGTGGCGGCCGTCACATCCTTAATGTGGAAATCCAGCAGGCGGGGGAGGCACTCCTTGAGTGCCGCAACCGGGTCCCGGCCCATGCGGGCGGTGTGCCCGACGTCCATGCAGATGCCCATCCGCGGGTCGCGGTCCTTGACCAGTTTCAGGACGTCCCCGGGCAGCGGATACTTCTTGTCGCCGGGGCCGTGATTGTGGATGGCGATGCGGATGTCGTACTGCCTGGCCAACTTCTCGATCGTATCGAGGGCCGTCGGGTCGGGGCTGCACACGATGGTCGGCATGCCGGCGTCCTTGGCGTACTCGAAGACCTCCTTGATGGCGTCTTCCTTGTTGGCCATGGTCACCACGCCGCAACCCATGAGCACGAGGCCCGCGTCGTCGATCTTCTTGCGTGCGGCCTTGCGCTCGGCGGGGGTGGTCTTGAAGGGCAGGTGCATGTCCTTCAGCGTGATGTGCTTGACGCCCGCCTCCCTGGTCATGGCGATGGCCTGGTCCAGGCTGAACTTGCGGAGCGAGAAGGAGGCGATGCCGACCTTAAGGCCCCTGAACGGGTCGCCCGCTGGCGCGGCGGCCGCGACGGCCTCGGCCGGCGACGTTCTCGATAGCGCGGCAGCGGCCACGGCCGCCGACCCCGCAAGGCCCATCTGGAGCAAACGGCGCCGGCTGAGTGCGTTCAGGCTTTTCATGCGAGTGTCTCCGTTAAAGGTCGCCCGCGTATTCTACAGTCCGGCCGTGGTCATGTGCCAGTCTCTTTGCGCGGCTGACTGAGCAGCGCCCGTCCGAATCCTTTTGATTTTGCGTTAACATGGGCTATAATCTAAGGCAGTCAGACTCAACTATCGGGGCGTAGCGCAGGGGTCTTTAGCGCGGTCGCCTCGGGCGACAGGTCGGTGGCTCGTTAAAACAGAATATCGGGGCGTAGCGCAGCTTGGTTAGCGCGTCTGCATGGGGTGCAGAAGGTCGGTGGTTCGAATCCACTCGCCCCGACCAACATTCAAAGGAGTGGCGTCAATCGGCGCTGCCCCGTTCTCTTTCATCCGGTCTTTCGCAGGCCGTTCCCGGCCGGCGATTTGGGCCTCACAGCACTTTCAGCGTAATCTCCTTGAACTGCACCTTCATCGGCGGGCCGGCGTGGACCTGGAAGCCCAGGAGGCCCTCCATCGCGCGGCCCTTCGGGTCGTCGTCGGTCACGTCGATGGTCGCCAGGCCGTTGAGTTTCTGCACCAGGTGGTTGCCCTGGGCGATGATGACCAGTTCATTCCAGTCCTTGATGGCGGCCTTGATCTCTTCGGGCTTGTGCAGGACCTCCGTGACCTTGGGCTTGCCGTTGGTGCCGATGGTAACCTTCTGCCCCGGCAGTGCCAGGATGCCGCGCCCGCGTTCTTCGTACAGGCCGCCCGTGTAGGTGTTGCCCCCGTCCATGTCGGCTTGGTATCCGCCCATGACCCACTTGCCGGCGGCGTTGTCGACGGTCTTAGAGCGGTACTGTACGCCCGAGTTGTGGTTCTCGAGTTTGAACATCATGCACAGTTCGAAGTCTTTCAGCGTGCCGCCGCGCCACACGCAGAACGTGTTGCCCTTGGTGGGGTTCTCGGCGGTCGTCAGGCCCGTGATGGCGCCGTCCTGGACGGACCAGAACTTCGGGTCGCCGTCCCAATCGGTGAGGTCCTTGCCGTTGAAGATGGCCTTGGCCTCGGCGCCCCACGTCTTGACGGGGATGATCTGCGATGCGGCCACGGCCATGCCGGCCGCGGCGGCGCCCTTCAGAAGCCCACGACGCGTCAGGTTGCTCTCGAGCATGTAAGTCCTCCTTGAACCGACGATTCCAGAATCGCCCGCCGAGAATGCCCCGGCCGGCACACGTTCCGTTACGCACCACCACGAAACTTAACCCGAACGGCCCCCGATGGCAACGCAAAAACGCCGCGCGTGGTAACCACGCTTGTCTCGGGCGCATTTTGAGCCTGGGCATGCTCCATGGTCGCGGCAACAACATGCCCAGCGAACAGCGCGCTGGGCATGCCACCCTGCTTGGGCCGAAGGAATGCCCGCGACTGATGCCTTACGAGGAAGCCAATAAACGCACCATCCCGGAGGCCCCTCTTGAGGGCCTCCGGGATGGCTTGTCGCTTAACTATACCCGAACTACTACAGCGCTTTAAGACTGGGTTGTTGCGCGGCGGGTCTCCGTACCCGCCGCGCATGCCTCGTTTTCCGAACGAGAAACCGCCCTTTTGAGCGCGGCGGTTCAGGAGCAACCGCCGCGCAAAGGCTAAGTGGCGCTGTAGTACTACCGGCCCGCCCGACGGCGACGGGTGATAATGGCCGCCGCTCCGAGGGCCAGCAACGAAAGCGTCGCCGGCTCGGGAACCGCGCTTATCCCGCCCGTCAACTGACCGACCATCATACCGTAATTGTTGGCCTGAAGCCCGACATCGTCGTCGCTGACGATCCCGTCGTAGCCGTAGACGTCGCCGTCGGCCCAACTGATATCGGTAAAGCCGTAATTGTTCGATAGG
>JAPLMO010000265.1 GCA_026386995.1 Planctomycetota bacterium
TACCGGTGCCATCACCTTCAGCCGGTCCCGCTCTTGCTGGCTCATCTCGATCCGGTCCTTGTTCATCCGCTTCCCTTAGCCCCCAAGAAGCGGACATTTCTACTGGGTCTGGACCGGACATTACTACTGGGTCACGACAGACCCGGAATCGGGGCTTTACTACACGCTCTGGCGGCATTATCATCCTACGCTGGGCGACTGGACCGGCCGCGACCCGAAGGGGTACGTGGATGGGATGGGGTTGTTCGTTTACTGCGCGGATTCACCACTCACGCAGACAGACCCGGACGGCCTTATTTCGCGCGAAGAGCGGCCTGCCTGCGGTTGCTTACGGCCCCGGCGATAGCGCGGGCAGACGGTCCTCGATGATCCCGCCGATAAGCGTGTATTCCAATTCGTAGGCCTGCCGCATCGGCTCTCGCGGCACCATGTCGGTCGTCACGCCCATCTCCAGGTCGTTGAACCGCGAGGCAAACCCGACCGCCGTAACGGTCCCCTTGCCGCGCCGTGCGACGGCTGCGACGGCCTTGCCGCCGATCCGCACGAGCGGCGAGCCGCCGGTCACTTCGCGGGCCGCCTGAACGGTCGTGGACGGCCATCCGGCCGGCACGACAAGCGGGCCGGACTCGCCGGCAGTCGCGCTTACGGCCAGGCCGAACGGCGCCAGCAGATCGTTGGCCGTGGAGCCGGCGTTGTCGGCCGAATCCAGAACGAGCACCTTGCCGCCCTCTTCGACGTACCGCACGAGGCCCTCGCGGAAACCCGGCGGCGCCGCCCGGCGGGGATGCACCACGACCAGCAAGTCGCCCGTAAACGCCTCGTCGCCCGCGCGGCGGGCGGTGAAGTAGCCGAGCCGCAGGATCCACTGTTCGAAGATGCCGAAGCCCTCGGGCAGGCCGCCGACGAAGCCGCCCTTTCCGAGCACGGCGTCGGAAACGGTCCGGTCCATGACCACACGGACAAACGGCCGCACGGCCTGCGGCGGCGGCACACTTGCGCGGTTGGCCGCACGCACCCCGGCCGCGCCCATCGTCCCGCCGAGCAGTAGGGCCGCGACCAGCACAATCCATGCCCCTCCCCACCGCCGGGCCATCGCCGCGGCCGCCGCCAAGAGGGCCGCGCCGACCGCCGCCAGCGCGATCCGCGGGTCGCCCCACGAGTCGCGGCGGTTCAGCCACTCGATCATGCCGAGCATAAGTTCGCTCTTGCCCGGCTCGAAGGCGCAGAAGTTCGAGAAGATCGTGGAGTCGGTGAAGGCGACGACGCGGCCTCGCCCCGCGCGGGTCGACCAGACCTGGACGAACGCGCCGTAGCGCATGTCCGCCCGGTCCTCGGCCTGCGGGTAGAAGTTGGTCGCGTGGTAGTCGGGGCCGAGGTTCTTCAGTCCCGTCCCCAGAACGACCGCGCGGCCGCTACCCGTCGGCTCGATGGAACAGGAGACCGCAAACTCCATCTCCGGCACGTGCTGGAGGATGGGGTGCGGTACCCACGCGCGCGGCAAGGTATCCTCGAAGAACGAGTCGATGCCGAAGAGGCAATCGTAACGGTACCGGAACCCGAACTGGCGGGCGATGTCGTTGAGGTACTCGCCCGTGCCGAAAACGTTCGTATGCTCGCCGATGAGGAGCAGCCCCCCGCCCCGCTCGACGAAGCGGCCAATGGCCGCCACCTCCTCGGGCGCGTAGCGCAACGTGGGGACCTTGACGACGAGGACGTCGCAGGCGGCGAGCGTTTCGTCGCTGACCGGCTCCGTCAGCCGCCCCATGTCGTGGAACCTCGACAGATAATCGTAGATGCAATAGTAATTATATCCGGCCAGGTGGCCGTACCAGTTCGTATCGAACGGCCGGTCGGTCCGTTCCCAGCGGGAGTGGCCCTCGTCGACGAGGATCCGCCCCGCCTTGCGCTCTCCCACGGGGTCCCAGAAAGCCGCCCATGCCAGGACCGCGCCTGCCGCAAGCGCCAGCGCGACGGCGGCCCATCGCCGCGCGGCCGGCGGCGCCTCGCTTGCCACGGGCGCGGCCGCAACGTCCGCGCGAGGCAGACGCACGAAACGCCAGGCCGCCAGCGCCGCCCCGGCCGCCAGGGCCAGGTGCAGCCACGGGCTCCAGAACTGGTTCATCAGGCCGAGCGGTACATCGTACTCGGTCCGAAGCGCGCGGTGCAGATACAGGCCCATCTCGATCGCCGTCCGTAGCGGCAGCCACAGGGCAACCACCAGCGCCAGCGCGCCGGCCGACCTCGCAAAGGCCGCCGCACGCTTCCCCTGCGGCAGAGACGACCACGCCGCCAGCGCCAAGAGGACGATGCCGCCGACGAGGAAGCACAGCGTCACCGGGTCGAGGAAGAGTTCCCACGTTGCGGCGAGGCGGTGGACCTGGCGCATCGTGAAGAGGGCCACCTCGCCGCCGTCGACGGCCGAGTCCACGCCCAGCAGTTGCGCCACGCCGCCCACGAGGCGGACAAGCGGCGCCGGCAGATCGTGCGAGCGGGCCGTCAGACTCGCGTAAGCCTCAATGGCAAGCCCCTGCGCCAGCAGCACCGCGCCGGCCGCCGCAGCGCCTGCGGCGAGCCCCTTCAGCCATCGGCCCAGGATCGGAAGTAGCGTGATCGCCGCTCCGGCCGCCGCCAACAGAGGCGCCGCCCGATAGGGCCACGGCATGAGCCACGCTGCCGGCACGAGAAGCATGACGACCGCAAAGGCCGCCCCACGGCCGGGCAATCGCGCCGCGGGCCCCGCAATCGCCAGCGTCCCGAGCACAAGCAGCACGGCCCAGGCCGTCCAGTTCTCGGCATGGTAATACGGAAGGCCGAAGAGCCACGAGGCGGCCAGCAGCGCGATGCCAAGCCAGGCGCGTTTCATGGGCGCACCTCGGCGGCGGGCGGTTGCGGCAGCCACGGCTCGCGGTCGGCAAGCACGCCGAGCATCCAGCGCCAGAAATCGGCGTTCTCGCGCATTCCCTCGAAGGGCTCTCCGCCCTCGTGCTCCAGGTTCTTGTTCAGGGCAAAGCCCGTGTCGCCGACGAGCAACACCTTGCCCTTGCCGATGCGGCGAATGAGGATCACCGGCAGGTCGTCCGGCCCGAAGGCGATGACGCGGACGGCGGGGTCGTTGGGATCGTCGGCGTAAACCGGCCAGGCGGCATGGAACCGCACGTGCGCCAGGTAGTCGCCCACCTTGACGTATGGCGACTTGAAGTGCCCCATCGGTTCAGGGTTGCGCGCGGGCGCCCCTGGATCGGGACGCCTGCCCACGCGGAGGCCCAGGTCGGCCAGGAGTTCGCGGCTCGGCCCGGCGGCATCGTAGCCAACGGTAAGGATAAGGACGCCGCCGTCTTCGACAAAGCGGCGGACGGCCTGCCGCTCGGCCTCCGTAAACGCCCGCGCGGGGGCAATGCAGACGAGGAGGCCCGCCTTCTGGAGGCGCTCGGCCGAGAACTCCCGCAGGTGCAGGGCCAGGCAGCCGCTGCGCATGAGGGTCATCTCGAGGCCCAGCGTGCCGTCGGGCCGCACCGATTCCCCGGAGGCCGCCGAGAGGTGTGTAGTATCGATATAGGCCAGATTGTTGGCCCACGGATGCGTGCCGTCCGGCACCGCCTTGACCATGCGGGCTTCTGCGAAGGTCGAGAGCGCCAGGCCCGCAGCCATGGCCGCCGCCGCGGCGGCCATCCACAGCCCCGACGGCCGCCAGGCCAGAACCGCCGTCAGGGCCGCCGCCAACACGAGCGCCGCCGCGCCTCGCCACGGTTCTTGCGGGGTCGCCGTGCCCCCGGCCAGGTAGGTGAACAGGCGCGACGTGAACGCATGCGCGCCGATGGTGATGCCGTTCGTGAAACTCGACGGGTCGCCGAAGACCACAACCCTGCCCGCGCCGATGGGCTGCTCGGCGGCCAGGATAACATCGCCGAGGCGTTTGCCGGCCTCGTAGCGGCCGTTGCCCATCATCGCCCGCTCGGACTTGGGGTCTCCGGGGTCGGCCCATCCCCAGCGGCCCACCAGGAGCGGCCGCGCGGGCCAGCGGGCGTCGACCGATGCGCCGATGACGACGCCGAAGGCGTTCCGCTCGTCCGTCAGGCCGGCCGTGGCCGGGTGCGCGAGGGCCTCGTAGGAATCCAGCCAGCCGCCGACCTCGAACTGGGCCGTGTCGAAGCGGACCTGCATCGCGGTGGGCGCAAGGACTTCGTTGAAACGGCTGCCGCCGGCCGGGCCCTCGCTGACGGTGTGCTCGCCCATCACAAGAAGCGATCCGCCGCGGCGGACGAACCTTTGGAGGCGCTCCAGTTGCCCGTCGGTCCAGGGCTGGTTCGGGTAGAGGAGAACCACGATGTCGGCGGCGGCGACGTCGGCCTCCGAGAGGTCCGGCGAAATCTCGCAGACTGCTCCGAGGCTTTCCAGGAAGGTCGGCAGCAGGCCGTACATGCCGATGGAAAGCCGCCCATACTCGCCGTGGACCGGCTTGAGCCAGTTCAGAAACCCTTTCTCGTAGAAGACGACCCGCTTGTTTTCGAGGCTCGCGCGGCCCCAGGCCAGCGTTGCGGCCAGGGGCACGGCCGCCGCCAGGACAACGGCCGCCACCGCAAGGGCCGCACGCCGCCGGCCGCCGCGCAGCACGGCGCGAGAGGTCTCCAACTTTGCGCGGCGGGTCTCCCGACCCGCCGCGCCGGCACCCGCACCGGGCGCAGGGTCTCCGCTATCGCGCGGCAGGTCCGGAGACCCGCCGCGCGAAGGGTCGGCTGGCGGCGAAGGCTCTAGCGCAGTGCCACCCAGCGCCAAGCCCGCCGGCCGCAGCATCGCGGCGGCCACGGCCAGGTGCATCGCGGCCGCCAGCACGGGGAGGTTCCAGGGAACGAGCGGCCGCAAGGCGGCGGCCCAGGACCACGCGGCATCGGCTCCAGCGGGGGACGCGCCTTCAGATGCAGGTGCGCTGAGCGCCGCCAGCATGTCCGGCGCAAGCGACAGGACCGCCAGGTAAAGGGCATGCACGGCCAGGATAGCCGTGGCGCCCGCGATCGCCCGCGGCCAGCGCGGCGGCGAGACAGCGGCCAGCCACGCGACCCAGACCGCCGCCATGAGGACGAGAAAGTCCACGCCGGCAAACGTCGCGCCGACCCAGAGCGGCCGCCCGGTGATTCCGCCCGCCACGCGGCCGATTGTCTCGCCCACCGTGTCGGCCGCAAGCCAGACCATCGGGATCGACGTGGCCGCGAGGCGGTATAGCGCAAAGACCGTGACGGCGGTTGCCGCCAGGAGCACGATGCGCCGGCCGGCGCCTTCGAGCATGGCGGCCGCGGCGGCCAGCGCAAAGACCATGGCCAGGACCTGGACCACGGGCAGGGTCGAGGTCGCCATCCCGGCGGCGGCCGCCGCCGCGCCCGCCAGGAGCACGAAGGTCCGTCGCCAGAAGCGCCGGCCCGGCCAGACGGCGGCAACGATGACGGCCAGCGCCGCCAGGAGCAGCCCCCGGGCAAGGGCGTGGCCGACGAGGCCGACCGAGCCTGCGGCGATCCATGCGCCGGCCATCGCGGCCGCGGCCGCCAATACAGGCCGCGCGGGCAAAGGCGCCGGCTCGCCGGGCGCCGGGCGCCCGGCCTGGCCGCACGCTGCGTTGTTCGCTTGAGGCGCCATAAGCATCCCCGCGAAATCTTATCCGGCCTGCGGCGTAGACAAAAGGAATTCGGATAGGAAAAGCAGTGCGTTTTGAATGGGCGTACTCCTCGCCGGGTGGCATGCCCACGCCGCCGTTTGCGTGGGCATACTCCCTGGCCGCGGCAACAGCATGCCCAGCGAACAGCGCGCTGGGCATGCCACCCTCGTAACTAACGCACTACTAGGAAAAGGGCGGCCGCCCTAGCGACCGCCCTTGTCGATGACATCACTGCTTTCGCCCGCGCGGCTACTTTACGGTCGTCACCGGGCCCGGAAGCGGCGTCGGAGGCGGGCACGTCGTTCCGCCCGCGGGGGCGCACTGCGTTACGTTCGTAGCCGGACACTGCGTCTGGACGGGCGGACAGACCGTCACTGTCGCCGTCGTGCACCGGGTGGTAATCGGCGGACACTGGGTGCCGACCGGCGGGCAGACCGTCACCGTTGCCGCCGTGCACTTGCTCATAAGCGGCGGGCACTTGGTATCGACCGGCGGACACGTGGTGTCGGCGATGCCCGCGCACTTCGACATCAGCGGCGGGCACTTTGTATCGACCGGCGGACACGTGGTGTCGGCGATGCCCGCGCACTTCGACATCAGCGGCGGACACTTGGTATCGACCGGCGGGCACTTCGTATCGGCCACGATCCCGCACTTCGACAACACGGGCGGGCACTGCGTGTCAACCGGCGGACACTTGGTCTGCACCGCCGTGCCGCCGCACTGCGTTGCAACCGGCGGGCACGTCGTGTCGACAGGGGGACAGCGGGTATCGGCCGGCGGGCACTTGGTTGGGAGCGGCGGACATCTGGTGTCTATCTGGCCCTGGCACTTCGAGAGCGCCGGCGGGCACGACGTGTCGACCGGCGGGCACCGCGTTTGGACGTTCTGGCACTTGCTCGGGAGCGGAGGGCACCGCGTGTCCACCGGCGGGCATTTCGTATCCGCCTGCTGGCACTTCGAGAGGAGCGGCGGGCACTGGGTGGCGACCGCCGGACACCGCGTCGGCATGGTGCTGGTGGCGGTCAGGACCGGGCCGATCGGGGCAGTATTGGTGCCGGGCGGAGGGGCGATCCTCTTCGCCGGGGCCGCCGTGATTCGCGGCGCCGGGGCCGGAGACGCCAGCGCCATCTCCAGCGTGCTCGAGTAGGCGCCGGCCAACGCGCCAGGGACATTCCAGGCCAGGATTCCTAAAGCGGTCAGGCACACCACGGCGAGAAAGGCTCGTTTATGCATGGCTCGTCTCCTTTCGGTGACCCTGGGGAGGTGATCCAGAATCTATTGTGTCATTCCCCACGTGTCCAGTCAAGATTCAACGGCACACAGAAACTGGGCTGCCGCCCAGGTCTGGAACCGCCCCATACACGTGTGATGCGAAATGCACTGCCCCGGCAACATCGGGCCGGCGCGCGCGATCAGAATGCCAGTGTTGGGTTAAACACACTTGGTAACCGGATTATTGCGGAACCCCGCAAAAATTCCGGCCCGCGGGGCGCACGATCCAACCTTGCCGCGCAAGGGGCGGGCCTTGCGTCATGCTTCAACCGGAACCTTCAGTTCGGCCAGGGTCTTGCGGATCCACGCCAGGGACTTCTCGATCATCGGGCCGCCCTGTCCCTCGCATTCCATGCTGAGGAATCCCGTGTAGCCCGAGTCTCGCAGGACCTCGATGCACTGGCGGATGTTACCGGCGTTGGCGCCGTCGCCCAGCGCGCACTGGCTGACGGCGATGCCCGTCTGCTTGCCGCGCGTCGCCGCCGCCAGTGATTCCGATACATCCTTTATGTGCACGTGCCGGACCTTCTTCAGGAAGCGTTTCAGGAACGCCACCGGGTCCTGCCCGGCGATAAACGTGTTGCCGGTGTCCATGTTGAGGCCCAGATACGGGCTGTCGACGAAGGCGAGCATCTTCTCCATCATCTCCGGCCGCGTGGTGAAGTAGCCGTGCGGCTCGATGTTGACGGTGACCTTGTGGGCCTCGGCGACCTCGAGAATCTGCTCATACTCGCGTTTCATGAGGTCCATGGCCTCGGCGTCCGAGAGGCCCTCGGGCTTGTGCATGCCGTCGGTCGTGTCGACGTTCGCGCAGCCGATCTGGTGTGCCCACGCGATGGCCTTCATCACGTACGGCACGCCGCGCACCGGGCCGTCCTTGCCCGAGAGCGGGTATGCGGCATCGACCTGCGAAAAGCGCACGCCGTAGCCCTCCATCTTGCGGGCCAAAAGGAGCGGGTCCTCGTACAGGGCGACGTGCGGCTGGTAGCCGAGGCCGTGGATCCACGAGACGCCGTCGATCAGGCCGCACTCGATGTAGCGGACGCCGTTGGCCTTGGCCCAGGCGAGGCACTTTTCGAAACTGAAGTAGGCCGAGTTGAACGCGTCGGTGTGAAAGCCGAGTTTCATGGTCCGCTCCTTGGAGGCGGGGGCCGCGTCGCGCTCCTGGCCGGCCTGTGCGCCGAACGCCTGGATTGCCGCTGCCCCCAGCCCTATTGCCTTGACGAGATCGCGGCGTTTCATGCCACACCCTTCCCGACGACGCCGCGGAGCCAATCGAGGCTCTTGGCGCTGTTGGCTTCGCCCTTGGTCTCGAGCGACATGACGCCGCTCCAGCGGTTGGCTTTCAGCATATCGACGATCTTGCGGATGTTGTCGGCGTTGATGCCCTGGCCCACGTACACCTCGCTGGCGGCGATGCCGGTGTCTTTGCCGATGTTGGCCCGAAGTTCCGGCGCCACGTCTTTGACGTGGAAATGCTTGATCCAGGGCAAGAGTTCCTTGGCCATCGCCACGGGGTCGTTGCCCGAAACGAACGTGTTGCCGGTATCGAAGTTGACGCCCAGCAGCGGGTCGTTGATCTCCTTCATGAGGCGCACCATGAGTTTGAGATTGGTCGTCAGCGGGCCGTGCGGCTCGATGTTGATGCCGATGTTGTGCGTGCGTGCGACCACGAGGGCCTCGCGCAGGTGGTAGACGGAGCGGGTGAAGACCTCTTCGAGCGTCATGCCCTTGGGCGCCTCGGCGCCGTCGGTCGTGGCCACATACGGGCAGCCGATGACGGCGGCCATCTTTATGCCGTTGATCATGTACGGGATCGACTGCCAGCGGTGCAGCGTGTAATGGACGTCGAGTTGGCTGACCCGGAGGCCGTACTGCTCAATCTCGCGGCGCAGGGCCACGCCGTCGCAGCCCAGCGAGACGGCCGGCGAGAAGCCGAGGCCCTCGAAGAAGTCCTCGCCGTTGACCGTGTTGATCTCGACTATGCCGCAACCGACCTTGCGGCACCAGTTGAAGACGTAGGAGACGCTGCGGTCTTCGTGCCGGAAGTTGTCACTCGCCACTCCGATTTCAATCATGGGTTGCTCCTGTCGTCTGGTTCGGCCCTGTGGAAACACCTGCCCGTTTATGTATACCCCGCGGCGCGTCAACTTTAACATCGTGGGTGCCACGGCTGCGCAGTTTGCAGCCGTGCCGCCATGCCGACGACCACGGCTGCACAAGGCGCAGCCGTGGCACCCACCGATTCACTTGTAACGGACTACTACATCACTTTGCGACCGGCGGCAGGCCGGCGACCCAGGCGCAGCCACGGCGGTAGAGTTCGCCGACGCCCGGCATCCGCATGGCCTTCGCGTCGTGGCCCAGGAGGCACTGGAAGACCCGGCCCTTGCCGGCGGCGGCCACGAAGGCCATCGGATAATCCTTGCCATCCACCTTCGAGGCGGCCTTGGCGAGGACCTCGATCG
The DNA here is from genome assembly GCA_026386995.1 of Planctomycetota bacterium. The sequence goes on from JAPLMO010000265.1 coordinate 9,388, forward strand.
GCTTATCGCCCGCCAGGCACGTGTAGAGTTCGTCGTCGTCGTCAAACGCCTTGAGGCCCTCGGTGATGGGGTGCTTGACATCGGTGATCTCGACGCGGAACGGCCCCCGCGGGTCGTGGCCGCGCAACTTCGGGTCCCAGACGCGGGCAACCACATCGCGGAACTCCGGCCACTCCTGGAACGCGCCGCACGCGAAGTGGACGAGCATGAGGCCCTTGCCGCCCTCGATGTACGCGCGAAGGTTCTCGCGGCCCTTTGGGCCAAGGTCGAAAGGCGCAGGGTTCATGAAATTCAGCACGATGGCGGCATAGCCGGCGATCTCGGACGACCCGAGAATGGCCGCGTTCTCCGACACGTCCACCAGCAGCCGCGGGTCCTTCAAGAGTTCCTCCGCCAACAGCGGCGCCGTCTGCCGCCAGTTGTGAGCCCCGTGTTCCTGACCGGTGACGATGAGGATGCGCGTCGTGCGGCCGGGCTCAGGCTTGCCGCGCGTGAGTTTGAAGTCCGGCGCGCCGCGCGGGGCTTCCTGCGGCTCCTGGGTGACAACGGCCGCCGCACACGTCGCGAGCGAACCAAACATGAGCAGCAGGGCGATACGGATTGCGTTGGTCATGGCGTGTGCCTCAATTCGTCCGAGACGCGCGGCGGGTCGGGTGGCCCGCCGCGCAACCCAATATGTAGGGTGGGTGCTCTGCACCCACCATTTTCACGCGAGAAAAACGGCATTGCGTGGGTGCAGAGCACCCACCCTACATGAACGGCAATTCGCAACTACAAACTCCACGGGGCGCGCATCGGGCGGCTGATGAACCGGTTGGCGGCGTCGTCGCCGGTGAACTTCTCGGCCTTCCAGTCCCACGTGAGTTTGCGGCCGAGGCGCGTGGCGATGTCGCAGACGATCGACGCCGTCGTTGCGGCGTGGCAGGCCTCGACCGGGGCCGCGGGGTCGCGACGGCTCTTGATGCACTCCAGGAAGTTCTCGTGATGGCCCTTCGACTCGTACAGGTGCTCTTCGTTGGGGCCGATGGTCGCCTTCAGCAGCGATTCCGGCTCGGCCTTGATGCCGCCGCGAACGACGTGCACCCAGCCCTTGTCGCCCTCGAAGCGGCAGCCGTGCGGCTGGTGGCTCTCGTCGGTAAAGAGCATGCGCAGGCCGTCGGGCGTGCGGCACTCGACCTCCCACGAAATAGACGTGTCGGCCTGGCCCTCGGTCGGGAAGACCGCCTTGCCCTCGACCTCCAGAGTCGAGGCCGTAAAGGCCGGCGCGCCCCACAAGGCGATGTCCACGTGGTGGACGCCCCACGACTGGATCCAGCCGATGCAGTAATCGTAGATGAAGTACCAGTTGAACGAGCACTTCAGGTCGTTGTACGGCGTCCACGGCGCGGGGCCGAGCCACATCTCGTAGTCGAGGTCGGGCGGCACGGGCTTCGGTTCGGCGTTGGGCAGGGCGCGGCCGCCGGGGACCGCCACCTTCACGGTGCGGAGTTTGCCGAGGTAGCCGTTGCGGGCCAATTCGCACGCGAAGCGGAAGTTGCGGTCGCTCCGCTGCTGCGTGCCGGCCTGGAAGATGCGGGCGTGGCGGCGGACGGCGCTCACCAGGGCCCGGCCCTCGGCGATGGTCAGCGTCAGGGCCTTCTCGCCGTAAACGTCCTTGCCGGCCGCAACTGCCCCGGCGCCCACGAGGGCGTGCCAGAACTCGGGGGTGGCCACGACGATGGCGTCGACGTCCGGCCGCGCAAGGACCTGCCGGAAATCGCTGGTAGCCAGGCATCCCTTGTAGTCGCCCTTGTCGGCCTGGCGGGCGTACCTGTTCTCGACGAACTTCTTGGCGTCCTCGCGCTTCTTCTCGAACGGGTCGCACACCGCCAGGACCTGCACGCCGGGGTTCTGAATAAGCGCCCGCAGATGGTCGTTGCCGCGGCCGCCCATGCCGACGTGGCCCGTGCCGATGCGCTCGCTGGGTGCGACACTTCCCTCCTTGCCGAGGGACGTGGCCGGCACGATGTACGGCGCGGCCAGGGCCGCGGCGGCGCCGACGAGGAATTTTCGCCGCGTCGGGTGCCAGAGGTCTGCAACAGTGTTGCGGGCGGTTGAGGGGTCGGAATGCTTCATGTTTTGCTCCCGGTCTGAAAGTGCCTGTCGCAAAAGGTCGGCGTACTGGTTTAACCGAATGGGCCGCCGAACGCAAGCCTTTGTCCCCCCTTTGTCGCCGCAAAGTGATAATGTCCGGTTTCCGCAAATTAGAAATGTCCTCTTTCGGGGTGAACAGCCGAACGAAAGAGGATGGAACTACGAATGAGTGCGAAGGAACGGGATCGGATGAAGGTGATGTCGGCCCTGT
>JAPLMO010000380.1 GCA_026386995.1 Planctomycetota bacterium
GTAAGAGTTGGATGCCCCAGTGGGGCAGGCCCGAACAAGAGCGCGGGCAAGACGAGACAAAGCCGCTCCTGCTGCTCGTTGGCAAAGCAACCTTCAAACTCGAGTTGCAGGCGGTAGGCACGGAGAAGGGGTGCAAGGGGATCGAGAACCGCGACCCGCCCATCCTGCGGTCCGAGGGCGAGAACCAGGTTGTCAGCATACCCGACCGCCAGTTCGGCAGCAGTTGGTACCGTTTCCGCCTGTACCGCTCCGCGGGCAAGTGATTGCTGCGGCAAGCATTCCCGTAACAGAAAACGTGCGGCGGGTCCGGAGACCCGCCGCGCTTTCTTGTTCTCACGTCATTACTCAGTTACTCAGCCGCTGCTCAGCATGTAGGGTGGGTGCTCCGCACCCACGCGGCATGACTGCGTCACTCAGTTACTCAAGGTTCTCGAAAATCGCCGTCTCGGGCAATCCACCCACCAGTGGCAGGCAGTAGTCGCGGAACGACGGGCAGATGTCGTTGCCGCCGGGGCAGATGAATTCCTTCGACACTTCACGGTTCAGGCCGGCCACGAGCGAGAGGTCCACGAGGTCCATGTAGGACTTGTACGCCTTCGACGGGCGGCGCTTGATGGCCACCGAGCCGACCCTGCCCTGGCAGGCCAACTTGACGGCCGCGCGGCCGACCTGGCGCGCCTCGCGCTGGTCGATCTTGCTCTCAAAGCCGGGGAATGACCGCTGGAGATATCCGAACGTGTCGCCGCGCACGCGGGAGATGTCGGTGTTGTTGGAGATCAGGCCCGTCAGGAAATCGGCCAGCACGCCCGTGCCCGAGAGTTGGAAGTGGCCGAAGGCGTCCTTCTTGGGCTTTCCGAGGAGGTTCTTCGCGTCGTCCTTGAGGCCGTCGTAGAGGTGCTTGCCGGCCGTTTCGGCCCACAGTTTGCCCTCGTGGTCGCGGATGCCTTCGCTCACGCACACGACGGCCCGCTTGTGCTCGGCGTAGACGCGTTTGACGGCGTCGAGGAACTTCTCGGGCGTGAAGGGCACTTCGGGCAGATAAATGAGGTGCGGCCCGTCGCCCTTATTGACGCGCGCCAGCATCGAGGCGGCGGTCAGCCAGCCGGCGTCGCGGCCCATGATGATGTCGACCTTGACGCCCGGAAGGCTGCGGTTGTCGAGTTCGTCGCCCCGCACGGCATTGGCCACGAAGCGGGCCGCGCTGCCGAAGCCGGGGGTGTGGTCGCTCTCCATGAGGTTGTTGTCGATGGTCTTCGGAACGTGGACGACCACCATCTCGTAGCCGGACTTGCGGGCCATGCCCTGGATGATGTGGGCGGCTTTGGCGGAATCGTCGCCGCCGATGTAGAAGAAATAGCGGATGTCGCGCTTCTTGAAGATCTCGAGCATGGCGGCGCAGTCTTCGTCCTTCGGCTTGTGCCGCACGCTGCCCAGGGCCGCCCCCGGCGTGGCTGCGATCTTTTCGAGTTTGCTTTGGGGGATGCGGAGAAGTTCGATGAACTTCTCGCCCATGATGCCCTTGGTGCCGTGGACGGCGCCCAGGAGGCTCTTGATCTCCTTCTTATGGCGGCGGGCCTCTTCGATCACGCCCACCAGGCTCTGGTTGATGACGGCCGATGGTCCGCCCGACTGCCCGACACACGCATTGCCCGTGAGTTTTACGGCCACGCCTGTCTCTCCTTCGTGTCCTTGGGGTTCCCCCCGGCCCGAAAGAAACACCATTTTCCCCGCCGCGCGGCCGGTTTTCAAGCCTTTTTGCCGCACGGCGCACGGCCGAACTCGCTTGCGGGCGGCGGCGGAGGGCTGTAGCATGGCAACACTGCCGCAAGGCAGGCCACGCAAGGGTACGAAAAGGGTACAACGAAGCACGTAA